>CAZKCY010000041.1:0-11619 GCA_964551155.1 uncultured Marinimicrobium sp.
TCCGAATGAATTACGTTTCATTGTACCTTATCGATGCCTTGCCGACATAAAATTGGTTCGACAGTATCCTTGACAACTGAAGGGTTTTCCGATAAAACGACCAACACTGCTCAAAAAAGCATCATTTGCCCCTTATTTAGGCTTCAGCCATGGGTGAAAGCTGTTTTTACAGCTGACAGTGCTTTTGTGCAGTTAAGTCTAATAAAACACAATAATCAGAGGCGCCCGACTTTAATTAGGTCGTCGGCTCCCAGGGCTACAGAAGGATTCCCACCATGCCTACCGGTACCGTCAAGTGGTTTAACAACGCCAAGGGCTATGGATTCATTCTGCCGGACGAAGGCGGCGAAGATCTATTCGCTCACTATTCGGCAATCCAAATGGATGGATATAAAACGCTGAAAGCCGGCCAAGTCGTCGATTTCGACGTCACTAAGGGCGAGAAAGGTCTTCATGCCACGAATATTAAATCGTCGGAAGCCGCTCAAGAGCCCTCTTCCAGAGCCGAGCCAGCGTCTCGCGACGCTTTAGCCGCAACCTCCTAGGCTGCCCTCTCGGTTCGGACCTGCTGCCGAAGGGCACAGTTTATCGATACCCCTCCGCAGCCGAGGTTGAGCGACCAAAGGGTACAAGCCGAGCCAAGCATTTGCCCGGCTTATCGACTGTGCTCTATTCCTTCGAGCGCACTTTTCGGCGCGCCTTACAGCTTGCCAATAACCAGTTGGGCAACAAATAGCCCCCAAAGCGCAAACTTTGGGGGCTATTTTGTTGATCAGCTCAGCGCCCTAAAGCGCTTCGCTGTTCAAGGACACATCTCCCTATCGGGATGGGACCAGTCTCAACTTGCGCTCAGACTATCCAACGCCTTATTAAAAGTCTCACTAGGGCGCATAGCCTTGAAGACCAAATCGCGGTTGGGGTAATAGTAACCGCCTATATCAACCGACTTACCTTGAACCTTATTGAGCTCTTCGACAATGGTTTGCTCCTGTTCGGCCAGCGTCTTGGCCAAAGGCGCAAACTTGCTTTGCAGCTCCGAGTCCTCTGACTGTTCGGCCAGAGCCTGCGCCCAGTAAAGGGCCAAATAGAAGTGACTGCCGCGATTGTCGAGTTCCCCGGCCTTGCGCGAGGGCGACTTGTTTTGGTCGAGAAACTGAGCGTTGGCATCATCCAGCGCTTGTGCCAATACTTCAGCTTTAGCATTGCCAGTGAACTTGCCAAAATGCCGCAGAGACTCCACCAGAGCCAAAAATTCGCCCAGCGAATCCCAGCGCAGGTGGTTTTCTTCCAGAAACTGCTGCACGTGCTTGGGCGCCGAGCCCCCGGCACCGGTTTCGAACAAACCACCGCCGTTCATGAGCGGAACTATGGACAGCATCTTGGCGCTGGTGCCCAACTCCATGATCGGAAACAGGTCGGTCAGGTAGTCGCGCAGTACATTGCCGGTCACCGAGATAGTATCTTTACCCTGGCGAATGCGATCGAGGGAGAAGTGCATGGCATCGGCCGGGCTCATAATGTGTATGTCTAGGCCACTGGTGTCCTGCTCTTTCAGGTAACGCTCGACCTTTTGAATTATCAGGGCATCGTGAGCGCGCTCTGAGTCGAGCCAGAATACCGCCGGGGTACCGCTTTCCCGGGCGCGGTTTACCGCCAGCTTAACCCAGTCGCGAATAGGCGCGTCTTTGGCCTGGCACATACGCCAGATATCGCCTTCCTCAACGGTCTGCTCGAGCAAAGTCTTGCCCTGAGCGTCAGTCACCCGGACTTTGCCGGCAGAAGGGATTTCAAAAGTCTTGTCGTGCGAGCCGTACTCTTCAGCTTTCTGGGCCATCAAGCCGACGTTGGAGACGCTGCCCATAGTGGTGGGATCGAAGGCGCCATTGGCTTTGCAGTCGTCGATAACCGCTTGATAAATACCTGCATAACAACGATCGGGAATGACCGCTTTGGCGTCGTGGCGCTGGTTGTCAGCGCCCCACATCTTGCCCGAATCGCGAATCATGGCGGGCATGGAAGCGTCAATAATTACGTCGCTGGGCACATGCAAGTTGGTGATACCTTTATCTGAATTCACCATAGCGAGGCTAGGCCGGTCTTTATAGCAAGCCTCTAGATCGGCTTCGATTTCAGCGCGTTTGGCCTCGGGCAACTCTTTAATTTTGGAATACAGGTCGCCAATACCGTTGTTGACGTCTACCCCCAACTCCTTAATAACCTTTGCATGTTTTTCTAGGACCGCCTGATAAAAAACCGAAACTGTGTGACCGAAAATAATGGGGTCGGAAACTTTCATCATGGTGGCTTTCAGGTGCAACGAGAAAAGCACACCCTGGTCTTTGGCGTCTTTGATCTGCTGCGCCAGAAACGCCTGCAAGGCTTTCTTGCTCATCACGGCGGTATCGACAACTTCGCCCGCGAGTACCGAAGTCTTTTCTTTCAAAACCCGGGAGCTGCCGTCTTCAGCCACAAGTTCAATTTTAAGGTTGCCGGCCTGATCAATCAGCACTGACTGCTCACTACCGTAAAAATCGCCTTGGCTCATATGCGCCACATGGGACTTGGAATCGCTGCTCCAGCTGCCCATTTTGTGGGGATTCTTCTGTGCGTACTTTTTTACCGACTGAGGCGCGCGACGATCCGAGTTGCCTTCGCGCAGCACCGGATTTACCGCACTGCCCTTCACCTTGTCGTATTTGGCTTTGATCGCTTTTTCTTCGTCGTTTTTGGGTTCTTCAGGGTAGTTGGGCAGTTTATAGCCCTGACTCTGAAGCTCGCGGATGGCCGCGACCAATTGCGGGAAAGAAGCACTGATATTTGGCAGTTTGACGATATTGGCTTCAGGCTTGGTAGCCAGCTCGCCCAATTCCGCCAGATGGTCGGCAACTTTTTGTTCGTCACTCAGGTACTCGGGAAACTGCGCCAGAATGCGACCCGCCAACGAAATATCCCGGGTCTCGACACCAATCCCCAGTGGTTCGGCAAAAGCTCTGACAATCGGCAGCAGAGAATAGGTTGCCAGGGCGGGCGCTTCGTCGGTTTCGGTATAGATGATTTTAGATTCAGTCATGGTGTTTCGTTACTCCATTATTTCGTGGTGAAGTGCCTATGGCAGCTCTGGGCACTGAACACAAAGCCAATCAGATGCGTCCATTATATCAGTGCTGTACACTTTGCGCATTTGACCCAATCGACCCGGCGTCGCAAAAAAGTCTATTCAATTTATGGCCAAACTCTTGCTGTTCAACAAACCCTACGGCGTCTTGTCGCAATTCACCGACGCTGAGGGGCGCGCCACTCTGGCGGACTATATCCAGCTTCCCGGCGTTTATCCCGCTGGCCGGCTGGATCGGGATTCCGAAGGTTTGCTACTGCTGACCGACGATGGCCGGCTGCAGCACCAAATCGCCCACCCTCTGCACAAACTGGCCAAAACTTACTGGGTGCAGGTAGAAGGCGAGCCTGACGAAATGGCTTTGAACCAGCTGCGCCAGGGTGTGATCTTAAAAGATGGCAAAACTCGGCCGGCCAAAGTTTCTATGATCGCCGCGCCAGAGCTCTGGCCCAGAACTCCTCCGGTGCGCGAACGGCAATCAGTGCCCACTTGCTGGCTTGAGCTGATTATTACCGAAGGGCGCAATCGTCAGGTCAGGCGCATGACTGCAGCGGTTGGCTATCCCACGCTGCGCCTGGTACGAGCTCGAATTGGCACTTGGACTCTGGATTCTCTGACGCCGGGCGACTACCGCTCGGTGAGCCTGAACTTGCCCCGCAGCCCCGCAGAAAAATCCGGCTCGCGCACCAAGCTCAATAAAAAAAGGCGACCTTAGGTCGCCTTTTTTACCTTCAAAAAGTTACCAACCGGTAACTTCTTTCAGCGCCTCGCCAATGTCGGCCAGGCTGCGCACGGTTTTCACACCGGCGTCTTCCAAAGCCGCAAACTTCTCATCGGCGGTGCCTTTGCCGCCGGCGATAATCGCACCGGCATGGCCCATCCGCTTACCAGCGGGAGCGGTTACCCCGGCGATGTAAGAAACCACCGGCTTGGTTACATTCTCCTTAATGTAAGCGGCGGCTTCTTCTTCGGCGCTGCCGCCGATTTCGCCGATCATCACAATCGCTTCGGTTTTGGGATCGTCCTGGAACAGCTTAAGGATATCGATAAAGCTGGATCCCGGAATCGGATCGCCGCCGATACCCACGCAAGTGGACTGACCGAAACCATGATCGGTAGTCTGCTTAACGGCTTCATAAGTCAAGGTACCAGAGCGGGATACGATGCCCACTCGGCCAGCCTTGTGAATGTGACCCGGCATAATACCAATCTTGCACTCATCCGGGGTAATCACACCGGGGCAGTTGGGGCCGATCAAGCGCACGCCCAGCTCGTCGCACATTACCTTGCAGTCGAGCATATCGAGAGTAGGCACACCCTCGGTGATGCAAACGATCAGCTTGATGCCGCCCTTGGCCGCTTCAATGATCGAGTCTTTGCAAAACGCAGCGGGCACATAAATAACCGAGGCTTCGGCGCCGGTTTCTTCGACGGCCTGAGCCACGGTGTTAAACACCGGCAAGCCCAAGTGAGTCTGGCCACCTTTACCGGGCGTAACGCCACCGACCATCTTGGTGCCGTAAGCGATAGCTTGCTCGGAGTGGAAAGTACCCTGAGCGCCGGTGAAACCCTGACAAATGACTTTGGTATCTTTGTTGATCAAAATGCTCATTTACTTGTCCCCCGCTGCTTTAACCACTTGCTGAGCAGCGTCAGTCAAGCTGGTTGCGGCAATAATGTTCAAACCGCTGTCGGCCAATACCTTGGCACCCAGCTCGGCGTTGTTGCCTTCCAGGCGCACTACCACTGGAACCTTTACGCCAACCTCTTCAATGGCACCGATCACGCCTTCGGCGATCAAATCACAACGCACAATACCGCCGAAGATGTTGATCAATACGGCTTTGACCTTTTCGTCGGAGAGAATGATTTTGAACGCTTCGACGACTCGCTCTTTGGTGGCGCCACCACCGACATCCAAAAAGTTGGCCGGCTTGCCGCCATGCAACTTGACGATGTCCATGGTGCCCATGGCGAGACCTGCACCGTTGACCATGCAGCCGATATTGCCATCGAGAGCAACGTAGTTCAGCTCCCACTTGGCAGCGTGAGCTTCACGCTCATCTTCTTGGCTGGGGTCATGCATTTCGCGCAGATCCGGATGGCGATACAGAGCGTTGCCATCAATCGCAACTTTGGCATCCAGGCAGTGCAAGTCGCCCTGGGTGGTGATCACCAAGGGGTTCACTTCGATCAAGGCTATGTCTTTTTCTTTGAACAGGCGAGCCAGGCCCAAAAAGATTTTTACGAACTGACCAACCTGCTTGCCTTCCAGACCGAGCTTGAACGCCAAGTCGCGGCCCTGGTATGGCTGAGCGCCTACCAAGGGATCGATAGTGGCCTTGAGGATCTTTTCCGGAGTCTCTTCGGCGACCTTCTCAATTTCGACACCGCCTTCGGTGGAGGCCATGAATACGATGCGACGGCTTGAGCGATCGACAACCGCGCCCAGATAGAGTTCCTGGTCGATATCGGTGCAGGTTTCCACCAGAATGCGGCTGACCGGCTGGCCCTTTTCATCAGTCTGGTAGGTGACCAGATTGTTGCCCAACCACTTTTTGGCGAAATCTTCGATCTCGGCCTTGGACTTGACCAGCTTAACGCCGCCCGCTTTACCGCGACCACCGGCATGCACCTGAGCCTTGACGACAAACATGTCGCCGCCGAGGGTATCGGCTGCGGCAACGGCCTCGGCCGGAGTTTGGGCCGCCACGCCTTTGGAGACCGGCAAGCCATATTGAGCAAACAACTGCTTACCTTGATACTCATGCAAATTCATGATGCTGTTCCACATTTCCTATGCCAGCAAAGCGCCTAAAGCAGCAAAACTGACAAAAAAGTTACCAATGACAAACCCTACTTCGGCCTGCCCCCTGGGATGAAGGATCGGTACGCGCAAATTGAGCATCCGGGAAATTTTTAATAAACCATTCCCGGAAACCGGACTGCGTGCCCTACTCCGTTCAGCAAACTCTTGATCTAGTTATTATTAGCGCTTCTTCTTATTGGCGATGTGAATGGCGTGGCCATGTACCGCCAAAGCTGCTTCATGGACCGCTTCGGACAAGGTCGGATGGCCGAAGACCATCAAGCCTACGTCTTCTGCGGTGGAGCCGAACTCCATTGCAATTGCCACCTGCTGAACCAGATCCGCAGCGCTCGGGCCCACAATGTGAGCGCCGAGAATGCGATCCGTTTCAGCGTGGGCAATAATCTTTACCAAGCCGTCGGTATCGTTGGCTGCCAGAGCACGACCGCTGGCGGCAAAGGGAAAGGTGCCTACTTTATAGGGTTCGCCATCGGCCTTTATTTCTTCTTCAGTGCGACCAACCGAGGCCACCTCGGGATGGGTGTAAATAACGGTGGGGATTACATCGTAATTCATGACCGTTTTCTGTCCGGCAATCCGCTCGACTACCATAACACCTTCTTCGGAGCCTTTATGGGCGAGCATGGGTCCGCGCACCACATCGCCAATCGCCCAAACTCCGGGAGCATCGGTGGCGCACAGGTCGTTAACGTAGATAAAGCCGCGCTCATCGAGGTTTACGCCGGAATCCTCGGCCAACAAGCCTGAAGTAAAGGGCCGACGGCCGACCGAAACAATCAATTTATCAAAAGTTTCTTTCTGTTCCTTGCCGTCTTTGTCGGTGTAGGTGACAGTCACTTGTTTATCTTTCACGTCGGTTCCAGTAACCCGACAGTTCAAACGAATATCCAGGCCCTGTTTCGAAAGAATTTTGTAAGTTTCTTTGGCGATCTGCTGGTCCATGATCGCGAGAAAATTTTCCATGGCCTCGAGCACCACGACTTCAGCCCCTAGCCGGCCCCAGACGCTACCCAGCTCCAGACCGATAACGCCGCCGCCAATCACACCCAGACGCTTGGGCACAGAGTCGAATTCCAAGGCACCAGTCGAGTTGACGATAAGGTCGTTGTCCACCCGCGCTACAGGAATATCAATGGGGCTGGAACCGGAGGCCAGAATGACGTTTTCGGCCGAGTAAGTCTGGGTCTTGCCGTCGCTGTCGGTGACTTCCACCTGCTTGTTGGCGAGCAATTTACCAGTGCCGAAAATCGAAGTAACGCCATTGGATTTGAACAGCGACGCGATACCGCCGGTCAGCTGCTTAACAATTTTTTCTTTGCGCTGCTGCATCGAAGAGACATCGATGGAAACGTCTTTGGTGGAGATACCGTGCACGTCGAAGCCGTGCTTGGCTTCGTGGTATTTGTGGGAACTGTCGAGTAGCGCCTTAGAGGGAATACAACCAACGTTCAAGCAGGTACCGCCGTTGACGCCTTTGCCCTCTTTGTTCTGCCACTTTTCTACACAGGCGGTTTTCAAACCCAACTGCGCGGCGCGAATAGCGGCAACATAGCCCGCCGGACCGGATCCAATGACTATCACATCGTATTTGTCAGACATATATCTCTTCCCGAATTTTGTAGCTGTAACTGAATGCCGGTTGCTTCAGCCAATTAATAAAACGGGCAGCAAGCTGCCCGAGCAATTCATTAGATTTCCAGCAGAATACGCGCTGGATCTTCGATCAGGTCCTTGATGGCGACCAGGAACTGTACGGCTTCTTTGCCATCCAGAAGCCGATGATCGTAGGACAGGGCCAAATACATCATCGGCAGAATTTTGACTTCACCGTTCACGGCCATGGGGCGTTCCTGAATTTTGTGCATGCCCAAAATCGCCGATTGAGGCAGGTTCAAGATTGGCGTCGACAACAGAGAACCGAACACTCCGCCGTTGGTAATGGTGAAGGTACCACCGGTCATTTCATCGATGCTCAGCTTGCCATCGCGCGCGCGCAGGCCATAATCGCGAATAGTGCTTTCGATATCCGCCAGTCCCATGGTCTGAGCATTGCGCAGTACCGGAACTACCAGCCCCTTCTCCGTAGATACCGCTACGCCTATATCCTGATAACCGTGATAGACCACATCGTTGTTATCGATCGATGCGTTAACGGCCGGGAAGCGGCGCAATGCCTCAACCGCTGCCTTAACGAAAAAGCCCATAAAGCCAAGACGAGTACCGTCGTGCGCTTTTTCAAACTGATCTTTGTATTTGGAGCGCAACTCCATGACCGGTCCCATATTGACCTCATTGAATGTAGTCAGCATGGCGGTGGAGTTGGAAGCCTCGAGCAAACGCTCAGCAATGCGCTTACGCAACCGGGTCATGGGAACCCGCTTTTCCGGGCGATCGCCGGCCGGAGAAGCTTCCGGCGCTTCGCGGGTTTCCTTTTTACCCTCGGATTCACGTTGATTTTTGGCTTGCTCTTTGTCTGATTCACTACTTTTCACGTAGTTGGCCACGTCTTCTTTGGTAACGCGACCGTCTTTACCGGTACCCGGAACCTTCTGCGGATCGATATTGTTTTCATCCGCCATTTTGCGCGCTGCGGGGCTCAGCAGCTTTTCCTCTTCTTCATCCGATTTCTTCTTGTCTTCCGACTTAGATTTAGACTCAGACTTTTTCTCTTCTTTTTCGTCTTTCTCTTCTTTTTTAGAATCTTTGTCCTTCTCGGATTTCTTTTCTTTATCCGAGTCGTCGGAATCGCCCGAAGAACCCTCTTTGAATTTGGCGAGCACTTCCTGGCTCTGAACGGTATCGCCCTCGTCTTTGAGGATTTCAGTCAAACTGCCGTCAGCCGGCGCGACGACTTCGAGCACGACCTTGTCGGTTTCAATGTCGACCAGAAGCTCATCGCGGGAAACGAATTCACCGACCTTTTTGTGCCATGTGGCCACCGAACCGTCCTGAACCGACTCGGGAAATTGTGGAGCTTTAATATCAGTACTCATTGGTTGTCCTTAGCTATCTCGCAATTAAGCCGGCGCTAAACGCTCAGCGCCTGATTGATAAATCGTTTCTGCTCTTCCAGGTGCACCGAGGCGTATCCCGCAGCAGGCGCAGCGGAGGGGTCGCGGCCCACATAGCTTAAAAACAGCTTGGGGTCGTGATCGAAAATCACCCGCCGCATATGATGCTGACTGCTGTACCAGGCGCCCTGATTCATGGGCTCTTCCTGACACCAGACCACGTCTTGGAGCTGCTTATAGGGCTCGAGGGCCTTTTTGAGTGCTTCTTCCGGGAAGGGATATAGCTGCTCCAGACGCACCAGGGCGACATCATTCTGCTCGCGCTCCATGCGCTCTTCCAACAAATGGTAGTAGACCTTACCACTGCAGAGCACCACCCGCTTGGCCTTGGCCGGATCGATTTCCTCGTCCTCGATGACGTTGTGGAAATAGCCGTTGGCCAGATCCTCGAGGCTGGAAGTGGCCAGTTTGTGGCGCAGAATCCATTTCGGACTCATCACCACCAAGGGGCGGCGCATAGGTCGTATTGCCTGCCGGCGCAGCATATGGAAAACCTGAGCCGGAGTAGTCGGTATGCAGACCTGGATATTGTGCTCAGCGCACAATTGCAGGAACCTTTCCAGACGCGCCGAGGAGTGCTCAGGCCCCTGACCTTCATAGCCGTGGGGCAGGAGCATGGTCAGGCCGCACAACCGACCCCATTTATGCTCGCCACTGGTAATAAACTGGTCGATAACCACTTGGGCGCCGTTGGCGAAATCGCCGAACTGGGCTTCCCAGATCACCAGACCATTGGGCGCAGTCGTCGCATAACCGTATTCAAACGCCAGTACCGCCTCTTCGGAAAGGAAAGAGTCGTAGAGCGCGAAGTGCGGCTGATCTTCCTTCAGATGACTGAGCGGCGTGTAACAGGAGCCGTCTTTTTGATTGTGCACTGTGGCGTGACGGTGGGAGAAAGTACCGCGACGCACGTCCTGACCAGTCAAACGGACACTGTAGCCCTGATCCAGCAAAGTGGCGTAGGCCAGGGTCTCAGCCATGCCCCAGTTGATCGGCAAAGCGCCGCCGGCCATCTTGCGCCGATCGTCATAAATCTTGCTGACCTGTTTTTGCACCACCACCCCGTCGGGGATCTCGCACATTTTGTGTCCCAACTGCTGGAGGGACTTAAGGGGAAATGTAGTGTCGCCGGGGGTATTCCAGTCGTGCCCTATGTAGGGAGACCAGTCGACAAACAGCGTGCGATCCGGCTCGGTCACCAAGCCACTGGCAACGTTTTCGCCTCTATCGAGCTTGGCGCGGTAGCTGCTCATCATCTCTTCGGCTTGGTCATCCGAGACGACTCCTGCTTCAATCAGCTTATCGGCATAGATGGCGCGCGTGGTTTTGTGTTTGCGGATTTTCTGATACATCAACGGCTGGGTGGCCGAGGGATCATCCGCCTCGTTGTGGCCGCGACGGCGGTAGCAAACCAGATCGATCACTACGTCTTTTTTAAATTCATAGCGATAATCGGTGGCCAGTTGAGCCGCGAACAGCACCGCATCGGGGTCATCGCCATTGACGTGAAAAATCGGCGCTTCGACCATTTTGGCGATATCGGTACAGTATTCTGTGGAGCGCATATCCTCGCGCTTGCTGGTGGTAAAGCCCACCTGATTGTTGATCACCAGGTGCACTGTGCCACCGGTGCCATAAGCCCGGGTCTGAGACATCTGGAAAGTTTCCATGACCACGCCCTGACCACAGAAAGAGGCATCGCCGTGCACCACAATCGGAAGAACTCGCTCGCCGGTCTCATCCTTGCGCCGGGCCTGACGGGCGCGCACCGAGCCTTCCACCACCGGTGAGACAATTTCCAGGTGCGACGGATTAAATGCCATCGCCATATGGAGCTCGCCACCGGGGGTCATGATATTGGAGGAAAAACCCTGGTGATACTTAACGTCGCCTGAGGTATCCACCAAACGCTTAGTACCTTCGAATTCACCAAACAGCTCCGAAGGGCTTTTACCGAAAATATTCACCAAAGTATTAAGACGACCGCGGTGGGCCATGCCCAGCACTATTTCTTTGGCTCCGTAACCGCCGGCGCGATTGATAACCGAATCGACCAGAGGAATAAAGCTCTCGCCGCCTTCCAAACCAAAGCGCTTGGTGCCTGGGTATTTGGCGTCCAGGTGGCGCTCCAGACCTTCGGCGGCGGTGAGCCGCTCAAGCACTTTCAGCCGTTGTTCGTCGTTGTAGTCAGGGTTGGAGCGCACACTTTCCAAACGCTGCTGAAGCCACTGCTTCTCGGAAAGGTTGGTGATGTGCATGATTTCCGGCCCGAGCGAGCCGCAGTAGGTTTTTTCCAGCGCTTCGATAATATCGCGCAACGGCGCTTCTTCCCGGCCGATAAATAGATTGCCGGTATGGAACACGGTATCCAGATCGGCCTGGGTCAAGCCGTGAAAACCCAGCTCCAAATCAGGGACCCGCTCGCGCTCCATCAATTGAAGAGGATCCAGCTTGGCCTTCTGATGGCCCCTAAACCGATAGGAGCTAATCAGTTGTAAAACCCTGACCTGCTTGCGCTCATGCTCCAGGGTTACCGAGCCAGCGGCAGTGATCGAGGCTGTGGGAGCGTGACTCTTTGCCAAGCGTTCGAACTGTTCACGCAC
>CAZKCY010000042.1:0-6346 GCA_964551155.1 uncultured Marinimicrobium sp.
TACCGAGCTAAACCAGACGCCAGGCGGTAAAACCCTAATCACCCTGCCCCGGCCGGTCATGCAGCGGCTGCTCGACGGCCAGACCCGCGGCTTACTGATTCGCCCGCTGGGCGCTATCGATGCTTCGATTTACGATTCGGAAGACGACGACGGTAGCCGCGGGGCAAAACTGTATTTTACGACCGGCGGCGGTTAGTCTTTATTCCGAACTCAGACAGTCCAAAAACGCCTCCGCCATGGTCTCGATCAGAGCCGGATAACTGGTAATGTTTTCGGCCCCGAGCGGATCCAGGTGACCCAGCTTTAGCTTCAAATCCTGCGCCATTTGCTTGGCGGAACTGGTGTCGTAATAGGGCTCGGTAAACAGGCACTGGGCATTTGCCGCCAAGCGCTGGCGCAGCTGGTACAAATGGCGCGCGCCGGGGCGCTGTTCCGGGCCGTAGGTCACGTAGCCCAGCTGGTTGAGATTGTAACGCTGCACAAAGTGGGCATAGCCCTGATGGTAGACGGCGAAGCCGCGCCCACTGACCTTGTCCAAACGTTGTTCGAGCTGCTGATCCAGGCGGTTGAGGTTCTCGGCAAGCTGATTAGCATTAGCTCGGTAGGCTTCCGCCCCTTCCGGATCTATTTCCCCCAGACGCTCGGCGAGCGCTAGAGCTATGCGGGCGCCATTGCGCGGATCCAGCCATAGATGGGGATCGCGCTCGTGGAAATGCTCGTGGTGGTGTTCGCCCGATTCGTTTCCTTCTGTTTCACTTGGCCAATGCAGGGCGTCGAGCTGCTGAGCCTGAAGCTGCTGTTGGGGCGGCAGTTGCTCCAGCGCTTTGCTGAGAAAGGTCTCCAGTTCCGGTCCCACCCAAAGCACCAGATCGGCACGCTTTAAGCGCTGTATGTCGGAGACCTTAAGCGGATAGTCGTGGGGGGATGCCGAACCGTTCAACAGACTCTCGGCTTGGCCGCGCTCCCCCACCACCTCCTGAGCGATAAGGCCCAGAGGCTTTATACTGGCCAACACCTCCACTTGAGCCTGAGCCGGAAGCGCAAGGCAGTGCAGCAATGCAGCGAGCAGTAGCGAAGCCCGTAAAGGCGAACGAAGCAAACCGGCAACAAAAGGAGGGAGCGACATGACGATAGCGATCTCAAGGCAGTTACAGCAAAGGAGTTATAGTGTAACATTTTACCGCCTCGTAAATTAGACCCTACAGATTTTTTCGTTTTGCGCTCAGGACCACTCAAACATGACTGAAACGCCCCTCGCTTTTCGCAGTCACAATCACGCCCGCTGTGTACATACAGCGCTTGCAGAGGCTCAGCAACTCTGTAAGGAGCGTGGCGCGCGGCTGACACCTTTGCGCCAGCAGGTGCTGGAGCTGGTCTGGCAGAACCACAAGCCCTTGGGCGCTTATGCCTTAATGGACAAATTGGGCGCTCAGTCGACCCGGCGAGTGGCGCCTCCGACTGTCTATCGGGCGCTGGATTTTCTGCTCGAGCAAGGCCTTATCCACCGCATCAGCGGTTTAAACGCCTTTGTCGGCTGCCCGACCCCCAAAGAGCGGCACTACAATCATTTTCTGTTGTGTAAAGCCTGCGGTGGCGCGTTGGAGCTGGAAAGCGATGCCCTAAACCAGGTTATTCTAGAGCAGGCCCAGGCCGCCGGCTTTAAGCTCGACAGCCATTCGCTGGAAGTCACCGGGCTCTGCCCCCAATGCAGGAATGCTCAGTAATGAGCCAAGCATTGCTCAAAGCCCGCGGACTGATGCTGCGCAGAGGCGGCCGCGATTTGCTGCGCAATGTCGATCTAACCCTGGAGCGGGGCAAGATCGTGACCTTGATTGGCCCCAATGGTGCCGGTAAAACCACCTTGGTCAGGGTTATTTTGGGTCTGATGCGCCCTGACGCCGGTTCCCTAGAGCGTGAACCTAACTTGCGCATCGGCTATATGCCCCAAAAGATGCACATAGATCCCAGCCTGCCACTTACAGTGCAACGCTTTTTGAGCCTGGGCGGCAAAGCTCGACTGCCGCTTGAAGAAGTGCTCGAGATGACCGGCACCCAAGGGCTGACCAAAACGCCTTTACAGCATCTGTCCGGCGGCGAAACCCAGCGGGTGCTGTTGGCCCGGGCATTATTGCGCGACCCCGCCCTACTGGTCTTGGATGAGCCGGTCCAGGGCGTAGACGTAGGCGGCCAGGCCGCGCTTTATACGCTGATTAACGATATTCGGCGACGGCACGAGTGCGGGGTGCTGCTGGTATCCCACGATTTACACTTGGTAATGGCAACCACCGATACGGTAGTTTGCTTGAACCAGCACGTCTGCTGTCACGGTCATCCTGAACAAGTCACCGCCGATCCGGCCTATCAGGAGCTGTTCGGCAAAAATCTCAAGCCCCAGGTGGCGCTGTACACCCATCATCACGACCACCAACACGATGCCCACGGCGATGTGGTATGCAAGGACGACCCCGATCATGCCTGAGTTTATGCTTTTTGCACTGCTCGCTGGTTTGGGCGTGGCCCTGGTTGCCGGGCCGCTGGGCGCTTTTGCGGTTTGGCGACGGATGGCCTATTTCGGCGATACCCTGGCACACTCGGCTCTGCTGGGGGTAACTTTCGGGCTGCTGCTCGAGATCAACCTCAACCTGGCGGTGGCGCTTGGCTGTTTGCTACTGGCGCTGGCGTTAGTGGCTCTGCAACAAAACCGATTGTTGGCGACCGATACCCTGCTGGGCATACTCTCTCATTCCACTTTGGCGCTCGGGCTGATCTGCCTGAGCATGTTCACCAACAGCCGTATCGATTTGATGGCCTATCTGTTCGGTGACATTCTCTCCGCCAGCCGGGCCGATGTGATCAGTATCTGGGTAATCTCGCTGCTGGTTCTGGCGCTGTTGTTGTGGCTCTGGCGACCGCTGCTGGCGATCACCGTGCACGAGGAGCTGGCTCAGGTGGAGGGTGTACCGGTAACCGCGGTGCGTACCGCGCTGATGTTACTGATGGCGTTGGTAATTGCCATTGCGATGAAAGTGGTAGGTGCCTTGCTGATTACTGCTTTGCTGATTATTCCGGCCGCCGCCAGTCGACGACTGACCCATACCCCAGAGCACATGGCGCTTGGGGCCAGTCTTTTGGGTTGCCTTTCGGTCACCGGTGGCCTGGCAGCGTCTTTTTTGTGGGATACTCCCGCGGGGCCCTCTATTGTGCTCAGCGCCGCACTGTTGTTTTTGCTGTCGCTGGGCTGGCGGCAAGCCCGTTAAAATTCTAATAATCACCTATTCGAGGTAACCACTATGTTCCGACGCCCTCTTCTCGCCATTGTGCTATTCAGCTTAGTGAGTGCCTGTAGCGAATCCCAGGAACCGACGCAACAATCGGCATCGCCTGAGGCCGAAGCCTCGACCATGGATACCCCCCCTGCACTGACCCCCGGAGTACTCGATGAAGAGTGGGCCCGCAGTTGGTGGATCCCCCGTCACGAGCAGAAGCTTGCTGCAAGCAAAGAGCAGGAGGTCGACTTGCTGTTTCTCGGCGATTCGATCACTCAAGGCTGGGAGGAGGCTGGCGCCGAGGTTTGGGATGATTACTATGTCGAACGCAACGCCTTTAACCTGGGCTTTAGCGGCGATCGCACCGAAAATGTACTCTGGCGCCTACAACATGGCGAGGTCGCCGCCATAGATCCAGAAGTTGTGGTGCTGATGATCGGCACCAACAACACCGGTCACCGGCAAGACCCCGCCGAAGAAACTGCCGCCGGCGTCGAAGCGATCATCACCGAGCTGAATCACCGCCTGCCGGAGGCGGAAATATTGCTGCTGGCGATTTTTCCGCGCGGCACCACCCCCGAGGATCCTTTGCGTCAGCTCAATCGCGAAATTAACCAAGAGCTCGAGCAGCTCGCCGCCCAACGCGGCCAGGTCACCTTCCTGGACATTAACCATGTGTTCCTCGACGACCAGGGCCATTTGCCGGCCCACATCATGCCCGACATGCTGCACCCCAATGCGCGCGGCTACCGGCTGTGGGCACAAGCCATGGAACCCAAGCTCAAGGAGCTACTAAGTAAAGATTAAGACGCCAAATTTTGTTGGGCAAGGACGCCCGGGCTGTGCGATACTTCCCTTGTCGCCGGCATTTGGGCGACGTTCTATTTTTCTGTAGTCGTGCAAAAGGAAAATGCTCATGGCCAGACCCAATGTTGTAATTGGCAGCGAATCCGTCAAGGGAGATGTCATCGCCGAGAAGGTTCGCCAAGATATTGCGTTCCTGTCCGACAGACTCGAACGCCTTAAACGCAGCGCTACCCCCAACCCCCAAGTGTTAAAGGTCTACCAGGACATGCTCGACAGCCGCGAAGCGGTGCTTACCTGGTTGCACCGAGGCTGAGTCATAGCCAACGGCGAGCCGGTGCGGTCACATAAACTTCACCGGTTTGTTGCATTTTCGTCATCTTCCAAACCCGTCCACGCCCCTACTATCTGGATTTCCGATATCCACTTGCAATACAAGGATTGCAAAGCGAATTACCTGCTCTAATTTCTCGATCAAATCGACTGCGACGCCCTCTACCAGATGGGCGATGTTATGGATTTGTGGGCCTTAGGCCGAAATGAGCTTGCTGCATTGCAGCGATCAGGTGCAGTGGCAGGAAACGACCAGCGAAGCCGAGGCGGCCGCCCAGGCCGCCCAGGCCGCCTAAATTTCAGCATCATGGCGGCGGGCTTGCCCATTGGAAGCCCCGGCTGTGCCAGCGACAATCAGTCGGGAAAATTACTGCGGATTGCCGCGAGCGCGGTCTGCATTTTTTCGGTGTCGAAGGGCGGTTTAAACAGCGCGTGGTAATCGCCGCGCGGATTGATCAAGGCTATGTGACCGCTGTGATCGACGGTGTAGTCGTCTTCCTGAGTGACCTTGGCAAAAGCCACGTTCAGCTCGTTGGCAAAGCGCTTGATGGTAAGAAAGTCGCCGGTAATACCGACAAAGTGTGGGTGAAAATAAGGCACGTACTTGGCCAGCACCTCCGGCGTATCGCGGGCGGGATCCAGTGTCACCATAAGCACCTGGGTGTCTTCCGCCATGGGCTCGGGCAAAGCTTTCATCAACCGGCTCAAATCCGCCAGAGTGATCGGGCAGATATCCGGGCAGTGGGTAAAACCGAAGAAAATAAACGTCCACTGACCTTTGAGATCTTCCTGAGTGTAGGGTTCGCCCTGATGATCGACCAAACTGAATTCGCTGAACTTGCGTGGTTTGTCGAACAAGATAATGCCCTGGTCACGCAGCGCTTCGCGATCCACCTCCGGTTCGCGGGTCACTTTGGCCACTATCAACCCCAGAACCACGATCACCGCCAACACCATGACGAAGACGGTGCGCCGGATGCCGGCGCGCTGGTCGGCCTCGCGCGAGTCCGGGTTGGGATTTTGCTGGTCTGAATTCACGGGGCGACTCCGGATCTAAATTTGGGAAGGCTTAACGGATAGGCGGTTAACGCAAATAATCGGCGGGGACCGGCAGCAGGTAGTGATCCAGGAGCATGATCACAAACAGCGCCATCAGATAGACGATCGAATATTTAAAAGTGTCCATGCCCAGGCTGGGCTTTTTGCTCACCAGCAACGCCACCGACCAGAAAATAAAGCCGGCGCCCAGCACCAGAGCCCCCAGAAGATAAAGCCAGTTGAGCATGCCGGTGATGTAGGGCAGCAAAGTCACCAGCACCATGATGATGGTGTACAGCAGAATGTGCACTTTAGTGTAATGCTCGCCGTGGGTGACCGGCAGCATGGGGATGTCCGCCTTGGCGTACTCGTCTTTGCGGTGCACCGCCAGAGCCCAGAAGTGGGGTGGCGTCCAGGCGAAAATAATCAGCACCAGCAAGAGCGCGTGGCCGTGGATTTCGCCGGTGACAGCGGTCCAGCCCAGCAGCGGCGGCGCCGCTCCGGCAATACCGCCGATAACGATATTCTGGGGCGTAGCGCGCTTCAGAAACAGGGTGTAGATAACCGCATAGCCGAGCAGTGAAACCAGGGTTAACACCGCCGTCAGGGTATTAATAAACAACACCAGCAGCGCCAAACCCAAAGAACCGATTACCAGAGCAAACAAGGCGGCATTGAAGGGTTCAACCCGGCCGGTAGCCACCGGACGGTTTAAGGTGCGGGCCATTTTTTTGTCCACCTGACGATCCACCAGGTGATTGACCGCCGCCGCCGCGCCCGCGCACAAAGCAATACCCAGATTGCCGATAATCAGTACATCGAGCGGCACCATGCCCGGCACCGCCAACAGCATGCCGATGATCGAGGTCAGAATCATCAGCATCACCACGCGCGGCTTGCACAGC
>CAZKCY010000042.1:6356-11354 GCA_964551155.1 uncultured Marinimicrobium sp.
CTCGTAATAATCCCGCCAGCTGGCGGAGAGCGGCGCGGCTTGGCTGCTGTGACTTGTTTTGCTCATTGATTAAACCTCGGACTAACGGCTTTGGGCGGTGTGAATACGGTGGGCGAGGGTTACCAAGCTGAGCAACAGTAACGCACCCACGGCGTTGTGGGCAACCGCTACCGCCAAGGGTAGCGACGCCAGAACGTTGGTTACCCCCAGACAGAGCTGCAGCACCAGCAGCGCACCGACAATCAACGCCAAGCGTTTAGGGGCGCGCTGGTCGATACGCGCCAGACGCCAGCACAACAAGGCCAGAATCAAGGTCACAATCAGCGCCCCAATTCGGTGACTGACATGAATGGCGGTGCGCGCCTCTCCCTCGAGAAGGCCACCCAGATAGTTGGGGCCCACAGCCTGGGTGAAGTTAAACGCCCGGGTGAAATCCATCTCCGGCCACCAGGCGCCGTGACATTTGGGCAGATCGGTACACGCCAGAGCGGCGTAGTTGGAGCTGACCCAGCCACCGAGGGCGATTTGCAATACCACGACCACCAGCGCGATCACCGCCAAAGGCTGGAGACTTTTTAGACGGCGCAGGTCGTAGCGTGGCAACTGCCAGGAAAAGGCGCCATAGCGCTGGCTCAACAGCCAGAGCAGACTGAGGGTGGCGAAACCGCCCAGCAAATGGGCGGTCACCACCTGAGGCCAGAGTTTCAGGGTGACCGTCCACATGCCAAAAGCGGCCTGCACAATCACCAGCACCAGCAGCCCGCTGACATGCTTGCGCGGGTAATGCCGCGCCGGATCGCGCAACGACCAACGCCAAGTCGCAATTGTCAGTCCCAGAATCACCAGGCCGAGAAAGCCGGCGAAATAGCGGTGTACCATTTCCGGCCAGGTTTTATCGTGCTCCACCGGCGCTTCGGGGAATAGGGCTTCGGCCCGGGCCACCGACTCGGCGGATTTAGGCCAGGTCAGATGGCCATAGCAACCGGGCCAGTCGGGACAGCCCAGACCGGCATCGACCAGCCGGGTAAAGGCACCCAGTATGACCACCACCAAACACAAAACCACAGCGGCCAATGTCCAGCGATAACCTTTTTTAAAGCTGTCGGGCAGATTGGACACGGTTTAATCCTCGTAGGAATAGCGCAGCATACGCTTGATGTCTTTGAGCAAATCGTTGCCGCTCTGCTCGGCGTCGTAACCCATCATTACGAAGCCCTCCTGATCCATCAGAAAGTAGCGGCCTTTTTCAATGGGATTGCCAGGTAAATTGGTATCGGCCAGTGAGGCGCGCATGGCCTGTTCGTCGACCTGCAAAACTTTAACGGTAGAGTGTTCCTGCTCGAGATACGCACTCAAGGAATTGCTCAGACCTTCGTCGGTGAGCAGATAGAGGCGCTCTACCCTCAAGCCCTTTTCACCCAACCGGATATGCACCTGACGGGTCAGGTAAAGGTTATCTTTGCAGGCTTGATCGCAGCTGGCGGCGCCGGGGATCAGCAAGCGCCATTTGGTGGGCTGCTGGTCGATAACCCAGGGTTCACCTTCCAGAGTGGTTAGTTGCCAGTCACTGATCGGTACCGGTGGCGTCAACAAATCGCCTTTATTAATGGTGCCGGTAGGCATACCAATGCCGGTGAAGTAGACCCCGTAGGCAATCACCATCGGCAGTAAAACCACCAGCATAACGCTGGCACCTAGAATGCGGCCCCGGCGCTGGGCGGCCCTGTCTTCGGCAGACATTTCGGTTTTATCGCTCATCGAAAATCTCTTGTAAATCTTTCATTCAAGCTCGACCCGGCAATCAAAGCTGGGAGCGTCGCCTTAGGATTTGCCACAAATTGCTGTTGGCAAACACAAACCACAAAGCCAGTGCAAAGGCCATGGCAAACCATTGAAAGGCGTAACCCTGATGTTTCTGTGCGCTGACGCTGAGATCCTGCCAGTCGGTAACCAGAGCGCCCGGGCTGACATCATCCAGGCGCAAGTAGCGCTGAGCCAACGGCTTCCCCAACTGCTCGGCCAGAGTTTCCGGCTCATTCGCCATAATCACTTTGGGCCAACCAGCTTCGTCGCTCTGAGCATCCAGCATTGGATGCTCGCTGGGCGAAATCAAGTCGGCAAACAGACTCAGCTCGCCTTTTGGCGCGCTGGGCGTCGGCAGACTGGCCCGGCTGCCGCCGGCGGCTATCCAGCCACGGTTGACCAGAACAGTACCGCCATCCACCAAATAAAAAGGCGCAATCACTTCGTACCCCACCCGACCATTCCGCTGTCGGTTGTCCAGCAGCCAGCTGCGTTCGGGATCAAATTTTCCGCGAGCTATCACCCGCCGGTGGTCCTGAAGATCCGCTAGCGGTAGGGCATTTAGGGTCGCCGGGGGCAAAGCCTGTTGAGCCTCTAACCGAGCCTGCAACTCGCGCTTGTCACCGGCCCGCTCCGTCTGCCAAAACCCCAAACTCAACAAAAGCGGCCAAACCAGCAAACACAGAAGGGTAACTTTCCAGTTGAAGGCAATGGTAAACTTCGCTCGAGCGGGGGGGTTATCAGCGGAATTCACGGGGACATTTTACCTCAGTGCCAGTATCGCGGGTCCCTCTACTACAAAGTACGCAACTACGGATTCTTCTATGTGGCTTAAAATAGTGATTTTGATTTTGTTTGTGGGCGTGGTGCTAAGTCTGAGCAGCGGCCTGCGCTTTTTGCTTAAGGATGCCGGGGTTCCGGAATCCAAACGCACCCTCTATGCCCTGGGCATTCGCATCACTCTGGCCACGGTGATGATGCTGCTGGTTTTTTATGGCTTCTATAGCGGTATTTTAAGCAGTCAGGCACCCTGGGATCCGCGGGTCTAGCCTAATAAGAACGCGAATCCAGCCGAGCTGGATTCGCGTTCCGCTAAGGTTTAACCGAAGATATACACTGCGAAGAACAAGCCCACCCAGACCACGTCGACGAAGTGCCAGTACCAGCTAGCGGCTTCAAATCCAAACTGATCGTCCGGCTTAAAGTGACCCTTCAACACCGACCGGAACCACATTACCGCCAGCATCAGGGTACCCACAAAAACGTGCATACCGTGAAAGCCGGTAAGCATAAAAAAGGTAGTGCCGTAGATACCTGAATCCAGGGTCAGGCCCATGTGGGCGTAAGCTTCGTAATATTCGTACACCTGCAGGCACAGGAACACCAGCGCCAGCACTATGGTGCCCCCCAGCCAGAGGTTGAACGCGCGGCGGGCATTGTTCTTGATGGCGCTGTGGGCAAAGTGAACCGTGACACTTGAGGTCAAGAGCAATACTGTGTTCCAGAATGGCAGCCAACCCCAGATGGAATCTACGGATGAATAGCTCATGCTCTGGTCTGGGCCTTTGACAGTGGCGTCGGCGCCATTCACGGCTTCTGCTGGCGTAGTCATCAGGGGCCAGGAAGCTTCAAAGCCATTCCAAAGAACCTCGTTGGTCATGGCATTGTTGCCTTCCCCGCTCAGCCAAGGTAGCGCCAGCTGGCGGACATAAAACAGAGCGCCAAAGAAGGCGGCGAAGAACATCACTTCGCTGAAGATAAACCAGCCCATGC
The DNA here is from genome assembly GCA_964551155.1 of uncultured Marinimicrobium sp. Lineage (GTDB taxonomy): Bacteria > Pseudomonadota > Gammaproteobacteria > Pseudomonadales > Cellvibrionaceae > CAZKCY01. The sequence goes on from CAZKCY010000042.1 coordinate 9,933, forward strand.
CCCACACATAAGACCGTTTCAGTTGGGGGCTGTTAAGGCCGGCAATATTCTCGCGAATCACTGTGCCAAACCAGTTCCACAGCACGACCGCAAACACCAAACCACCGGCCATAAAAATGTACGGACCTTTGGCATTGCCATTCAGCCAGTGGGCGGCACCAAATACCGTTAGAAACAAACCGAAGCTGGCCCAAATGGGCAGCTTGCTTTGTTCCGGTACATAATAAGTTCCTTCGCTCGTCGCCATATTTTTTCTCCGCGCTCTTTATGGTTTTGCGGTTGTAGCCAACTGATCACTCGCGTAGCGCTCTGTTACATCAAACAGAGTATAGGACAGGGTGATCGTATGAATTTGCTTGGGTATATCTCGATCGACAATAAAGTACATGGGCAGTTCGGCGCTTTCACCGGCGGTGAGCGGCTGCTGCTCAAAACAGAAACATTCGGTTTTGTGGAAGTAAGCGCTGGCCTTGTAAGGCACTAAGCTGGGCACCGCCTGTCCGATCATGCTTCGATCGGTGGGGTTTCTCGCCAGGTAATCGATGCGCTTCTGCTCGCCCGGGTGCACCTTTACGCTTTTTACTTTGGGCCCGAATTCCCAGGGCATGGATTCGTTGTTGGTGGCGACAAACTGGACGGTAATCGTCCGGCTGGTATCCACGCCCGAATCCACCGCCTCGTAGCGACCACCGGTTTTACCGTTGAGGCCAGTAATTTCGCAAAAGGCGTCGTAGAGCGGCGGCATAACCCAGACCGCGAAGCCAAACATTCCCACGGCCCATAAGCCCAGTTTCAGGCTGAGGGCGGCGGTGGGATTGTTTGGCAACCAAAGCTTCATAGCGGCGCTGCTCCGAATTATTTCACTTCAGGCGGGGTAGTAAAGGTGTGGTAAGGCGCCGGTGAGGGCACGGTCCACTCCAGACCTTCGGGGTTGTCCCAAACTTCCGCCGAGGCTTTTTTGCCGCCGCGCACTGTTTGAATCACTATGTACAGGAACAGCAACTGAGCGGCACCGAACAGGAAGGCGCCCACTGAAGAGATCATGTTCCAGTCCGCGAACATCATGTGGTAATCCGGAATCCGGCGCGGCATGCCCGCCAGACCCGAGAAGTGCATCGGGAAGAAGGTCAGATTCAAGCCGATAAACGCCAGCCAGAAATGCGTCTTGCCCATGGTTTCATTGTAATAGTGACCGGTCCATTTAGGCAGCCAGTAATAGACGCCGGCGGTGATCGAGAAGATAGCGCCCGGCACCAGCACATAGTGGAAGTGGGCCACCACAAAGTAGGTGTCGTGATACTGGAAGTCAGCCGGCGCGATCGCCAGCATCAGACCAGAGAAACCGCCGATGGTGAACAGGATCACGAACGCCAGGGAGAACAGCATGGGGGTTTCAAAGGTCATGGAGCCTCTGAACATGGT
>CAZKCY010000043.1:0-11297 GCA_964551155.1 uncultured Marinimicrobium sp.
TGGAGTAAGGTTGTGGTCTACGATTCAACGGCGGTTTAATCAAACTAGCAGACCGCATTAAAAAAACGCCGACCCTGGGGTCGGCGATTTTTTTATGCGCGTCAGAGCTTAGGCGGTTTTTCGCAAACCCAGTCCCAAGCCTGCCAGCAACATCAGGTTTAACCAACCAAAACTACCGCCACCGCTGCTGGAACTACCCTCGTCGCCATCCACTTGATCGAATAAGGTATTGGGTACCGGGTCCAAATCGGCAGCGGTGTCGGGATCGGCGTCCAGCACCTGGATACTGGTGACAATCACCAGATGAACGTCGGAAACCGGAACCTTATCTTCGAGGTCATCCTCGGTATAGTTGCGCAATGGCAGGTCGCTGAAAACGCCACCTAAATGATAGCGTGGCAGGTCGGCGATAGCATCAATCACATCCATACCGTCACCGACCACTTCACCAAAGACGGTAAAGCCGCCGTTTTGAACATCCAAATTGGCGTGGTTGTCTTTCAGGTTAAAGAACCACTGATTGGTAGCGCTATTGGGGTTATTGCCCACTTTCGCCATGGCGATAGTACCGCGCCGATTGGAATAGACGGGTTCATTGTCGACCGTCTCTTTCTTTGCGATAGGGTCGGCTTCCTCATCCTCTAGATCATAAACAAAGCCACCGCCTTGAAGAATAAAATTGGGCATGGAACGGTGAAAAAAGCTGTCGTTATAGGCTTCTTCTTCAATATAGGCGAGGAAATTCGCCACGGTTTCGGGTGTTGCTTCATCGTAAAGGTTGACTTCAAAGTCTCCCATTACCGTTTGAAACTGAACCGTGGTTGCAGTGGCAACAGAAGCGCCCAACAACATTGCCCAGCCGCAAGCAAGGCTGGAAACTCCCAAGGATATTTTCATAGTTCTACCTGTTCATTATAGTGAAGTCCGCCTCCAGAGTGCGGCGCCAGAGAAGATTAGCAAATTGACCAGCCCCAATCTGTAATATTTTGTAGAACATTTGTTAGCTTTTGCAGAGCGCACGTCAGCACTTATCAGCTCGAAGTATCTACATAATCACGCGCAAACTGCCAGGCGACCCGACCGCTGCGTGCGCCCCGGGTTCTGTGCCACAAAAGCGCTTTTGACTCCGCTTCCCGATTCCACTCACCCCCCAAGGCTTCAACCCAATACTGAGCCGCGGCCAGATACTCGTCCTGATTGAACGGATAAAAGCTCAACCAGAGCCCAAACCGGTCGGACAGCGAAACCTTTTCTTCGATACTGTCGCCCGGGCGCAGCTCGGCGTCTTCGTAAGAAACATCCAAATTTTCGCGCATCGATTGGGGCATAAGATGGCGACGATTGGAGGTGGCGTAGAACAAAACGTTATCCGTGGGCGCGGCGACGGAGCCGTCCAGTGCCGACTTAAGAGCCTTGTAGCCCAATTCGCCCTCTTCGAACGACAGATCGTCGCAGAAGATGATGAATCGCTCGGATCTATCGCCGATTAAGTCCAGGATATCGCCCAGCTGAGGCAGGTCATTCTTATCCACCTCAATCAGCTTTAGGCCCTGTTCGGAAAACTCATTCCAGCAAGCCTTGATCAAGGTCGACTTTCCTGTGCCCCGGGCGCCGGTCAGCAGTACATTGTTGGCGGGCTTGCCTTCTACAAAACGCGCCGTATTGCGCACTATGGCCTGCTTTTGCGGTTCGATGTTGTGCAGCGCCGAGAGCGAGATGCGATGCGGCTTCTTAACCGGCTGCAAATAGCCGCCCTGTTTATAACCGCCTTGGCCTGGCCGCCAGCGAAAGGCTCCCGCACTCCAGTCCGGTTCGGTTGACCCGGCCGGCAGCAGCGTTTCAACCCGATCGACGAGCTGCTCCAGGCGTAGCGCGAGGCGTTCAAATTGATCCATGCTGACTCCTGTTAGATATTACTCAGTGGGGTACCACCGCGCCGCTTTACTTAGGCCTCGGCTTCAACTTCGGCCAGAAAATCCAGACTGGCCTGTTGGCGAATAGTGCGCCGGTGATTCGCCATCAGCTCTCGAATTTTGTCTTTATCGCACTGCTGTCGATCCAGAATCACCCGGGAGTGCAACTCACCGCTGGCCTGGGCGGTGGCGCATTTGCTGAATACGAATTGATTGGAAATCAACTCCAAAAAGGGTCCTGACTTGCTGCTCGGCATAATAAACAACAACTGCAAGCCCAGGCTTTCGGTCAGATAGTTAATTACCTCGCGCGAGCGGTGTTCGTCCATTTTGGAGAAAGCTTCATCCACCAATACCATGCGCAAATGACTGCGGCCTTCGTTGAAGCGAAACGCCGAGGTAATGGCCGCGCTGCGAATAATATAAGCCGGGGTTTCCAGCTGGCCTCCGGAGCCGGTACCGTATTGGCTCAGGGCGATAGGCTCTTTGCCTTCCGGCTGCTTGTAAATTTCGTAGCGCCGATAGTTTCGATAGTCGGTAATCCGGGCCAAATCCCGCAAAGCTTTCTGCTCATCCTCGTCCAGCAGCATGCTCATCAACCGCTCGCGCACTCGCTGGTGCTTGGGCTCGAGCTTCATGTCGAACAGGGTCGCACCTTCATCCAGGCTCGGGTTGTCGATTACCGCCTTGAAAAACTGCCAGTATTCCTTGAATTCCGGTACCCACTGCCAGTCGAACCGGAAACTTTCCCGATCGGCGCCAAAGCGATGATGCTCCAGCTCCCGATTCAGACCCTCGAGCACTTTTTTGCCATCGTTGATGGCTTGGTAAACCGAATGGCAGAGGTTGGTGACAAAGGCATTGTTAAAACTCTGGCGCAGGGATTCAAGCTCGTCGTGGCGTTGGGCGAGGATATGATTCTTGTCGCGATTGTAGAGACTGTCGAATTGTCGCCGCAGCTTGCACACCTGGCCGAAATTCTCGCGTCCGAATTCATCTGCGAAATTCAGGTCAAAACTGACGGCATCGGCTCGTCTACAAACCTGATTGTGCTGCAGCGCATTTTGCTGCAAACGGTGCAGGTTGGCCTTAAGCTCAGCTTCAATTTCCACCAAATGGTTTTCATAGTGACGCCCAGGACGCAAATCCGCATCTACCTCAGCCAGACGTTGCTCAGCCTCGAAACCGGGCCAAAGGCTCTCGATGCCGCTTAGGCGCTCTTCGCATTGATCCACCACCGCCAGAGTTTGATCCTGCTCCCGATCAAGGGCCTGACACTGAACGTCGACATTTTTCTGCTCGGCCAGCAAATTGGCTTTGGCGTCGTTGAGCGTCTGCCACTGCCGGTTTTGTTCCTGAGCAGCGGCTTTTTGCCGCGCCAGCTCTTCCTCGAGGTTGTCGCCGTCGCTCAAGTCCAGCTGTTGCAATTGCTGCTCCAGCGTTTGTAAGCGCCTTTGGGCAGCAAGCATGGCTTTGAGGCTGTCGCCATGTTGCACGGGTTTTATCTGATCGACAGCCGCCAGCAGCTGCAGAGTTTCCTGGGCGAGCTGAGCGCAACTCTCAGCTTCTCGCACCAGCGCTTCCAGCTCCTGCCGGCGGGCAATCAAAGCGCGCTCCCGTGCCCCCTGGCCAAACACCAAATCGCTTTCGGCGATATCGCAGCGGAACATGGCGTAGTTACCCGAGCCCAGACAGTCCTGGGTAATGCCTCTGCGGGTGCCTCGCAATTGCTCGGCGTTCTCGACCCTTTGCACTGGACCGTAACTGGCTTTCAGATAGTATTCGGCAATGGCGTGAGTGAAACTCATTACCTCGACCATGGAACCGGAGGGCAGATCACCCAAGCGCTGCATATCGCGCCGAGCTTTATCGCCTTGGATGACTCTGGCTTTCTGTCCTGCTCCGGAAAGTTTGCGCACCAAAGCTATGGCTTCCGCCTCGTATTCCGGCTCAACAATTAAGCCAAAACGGGCCGCGCCCAGATAGCCTTCAATAGCCGATTGCCACTCGGGTTCAGTTACCTCCACATGATCGCAAAGCACCCGGACATCGGCCTGGGGCAATTGTTTGTGCAGTTCCGCCAGTGCCAGCTGAACAAAATTGGGATAATTGGCCGAGCGGGTTTCGAGAGTCCGAATATCGCGCTCGGCACGCTCCAGTTTCTGTTTCGCCTGCTCCGCTGCCTGACTACGCTTGTCGGATTCGCGCGCCAACCCATCCCGCAGCCGGGTTTCGCCTTCCAGGGGGGCGGTAAATAACAATTCTGCCAACTGATTGTGATCGCGCTGCTGAGCCAGAGCCTGATCAAGCTTGTCCTCTAAAGGCGAAATATCGATCCAGTCGCGATTGAGCAGTTGGTGTAAATCCAGCGACAGATCATTTTCCGCGACTCGCTTGAGGCATTCCCGCGCCTCCTTGCTGGCCAGCCCCGGCAGGTAGAGTTCAATTGAGGTTTGACGCAAAGCCCCGCGCAGCCGCTCGGCGGCGTTTCGGTTTTTGTCCAACTGCTGGTTGAGCTGTAGCAGCTCCGGCACCGATTGGTGCAGGCGTTTTTCCTCGGCGCTGCGGTCTTTTTCCAGTTGATCTTTTTGCCGCAAAGTGGGAATACCAAGCCGGCGGGTATTTAAATCCAGCAGCTGTTGCTGCAGATCCTCACGCCTTTGATCACTCAAGTCTATCGCTTGCTGATTGGCCGCCAGCTGCTCACGCACACTCTGTTGCTGCTTTTTGGCTTCCAAGTAGCGCGCCTGACAATCGCTGTAACGCCGACGTGCCAGACCGTATTGAGTTAACTGCCAGTCGAGCCAGCGGCTGATGTAGGCATCGGCCGTTGCGCGCCCGAGCGCCAGGCGGTCGATGGCCTCGCGCAGCTGGCGAGCGTCGGATTCCATGGCGTGAATGCGCTTGAGCATGGTCGACACCGAGCGAATGGCTTCACCCAAATCCCGCTGTTCCAGAACTTCCTGGGCAACAAACTCATCGATGCCCTTGATCGGTTTGTAGGCCATAAAACGCGAGAAAGCGCGCGCCGCGTTGACCGCCTCGCGCTCGGATACCGCATCGGGCTTGCCGCGTATTACCCCGTAAAGCCGGCAAAGATAGGACTTCTTCTTATCGTACTTCTCAACCTGTTCGCTGCTAAACTGGCTGCGCAAACTGGCGTAGACTCTATCGAGCGGCACCACATAGCGCCCGGCCTTGTCTTCTTTTAAAAGATCGCCCAGGCTCAGGCAAATGTCGGGCAATACGAAAAACTGGATATCGTCCAGGCGTGCGACTCTTTGATTGCCCACCCCTTCAATAAAGGCGCGCATGCCAATCAAGGCGGTAAAAGGCTCGGCATCCTCACCGGGGGTGGGATAAAACACCGCGCCCAGATAACCGTCACAACCTTCCGGGCGCGCGTAGGCGCCGTCGTCACAGCCCAGCACATAGGAAGGCAGGGTGCGCACCTGCTTGCCCCCCCTACCCCTCTGACTGGACTCGTCCTGGCCGGGGTTAAAATGAAACAAATTATCGTGAGCGGCGGTCATTACCGTTTGAATGGCATCGGCCGCGGTGGTTTTCCCCGAGCCATTGCCGCCCGAAAACAAGTTGATGGGACCGAACTCGCATTCAGTATTGGGGACATTGCCCCAATTGATGTAGATAAATTTTTTCAGATACATAAATAGTGTATTCGTTGGGTTTCCGGCTATTCAGAAAAAATCGACGCCCGAGCATCATCCCGCTCCGAAGCGGCGGGCGTATCTGCAAGCTCTGGGCTCTCATTCAAATCCTGCTTAATATTTTCCAGCCAGTCGTTGCTGACCAGATTAACTATCAGGGGCCTTACCCGGATCCAGCTGTCGTCCTGCTCCAGGTCCGATTCCTGAGCGTAGGAAATTACCCGCAGCTGACGCAGCCGACGAAACAACTGGCGACGATCGCCAACATTGTCTGGCAGTGGACGGTGCAGCAGGCTTTTGATCGCCAAGGCCACAGCTTCCAATGACAGAGTCACACAGCCCTGTTCATCGACCAGACCTTCGCGCAAAGCTTTGTCGTATTCAGCCCGCAGCACCAAAGTCAAAGCCACTTCGTTTTGACTAAGACGAACGCGAAAACCACCGTTAAAGGGTTGATCGGTTTCGTCTTCCACGCCGGGCACGCGGGCACCGGGCGGAATCAAGCGCACAAACTGAAACCGCTCGTCGTGATGAAAACGCAGTCCAATCAAGGCCAGGTATTCATCCACGAGCGGCGCCACGCGCAGAAAGCGATCGTAAAACTCGGCCTCGACCTGACTGTCGTCGCGGCACAAGACGCCGTAATCCAGCAATCTCTGCAACAGCTCGCGCCAATCGTCGAGATTCAAATTATGCTTGTGCAGCTGCTGCTCAAGCGACTCAGTCAAGCTGCTCATCGGCTTCCTCGGTCAGTTCAATGGTGTAATCATCCCGGGCGGAAAAGTAGTCGCCCGTTTCGATAGTAGGAGCAGCAAACAGGCACTCCGGCTGCTGGCTAACCCGAAACTGGTAGCGGCTCGAAAGATTGCTCGAAGCCCCCACTTCGGTAGCGCGCGCCAGGCTCAGTAGTTCGCGCAAATTGCCGGCTTTGAGTTCGGCGCTACTGATCCGGCCGGTGTCGGCGAGCGCTTTCTGAACGTAAGCGCGCACTGCCTCGCTCTGCACCGTGAAGGCCTGCTCCAAAGCCCGGTCGATAAACAGCTGCTTTTGAGCCTCGGGATCGAGCGGCCGATCGGTATCGAGGTCGGATCGAATCAGGCGTTTTTGCGCGGGCGCGCGCAAGGCGATTTGACCGGGATCCAGATAACCCAGGCGTACCGCCGCCCAGTCGGCGCCGTGTTTGTTGAGCAACTGATCCTGAGTTGCCTTGTCCTGGGCGGCCAGCAGACGACAGACTTCAAGAGCTTGATCGCCGCCCTGGCTGTTGATATAGCTCAACTGGCGAATAATGATGTCGGCGCGCTGAGTAAAAGTATTAAGTGCTTTGCGCAGCGCAGGCAGCATAACCTCGCAGGCATTTTTCAACCGGGTTTCGATGGCCGACAAAAGATTTTCCAGCAATGAACTGCCGGCGACTACGTGTTGAGGTAACAACTCGCGCAGACGCAGCTCCATAACCGCACGCCAGTCTTTGGCGGCGGTTTCGGCATCGCCCTGTCCGTAGGGTCGCTTGCGTCTTATCCGGCCAATAATGCTGGCAATCTGGTCGCGGTACTTTTCCACGCTGTCGGCGGACAGGCGCACCTCAAGGTCTGGCTTGAACACCTTCTCCATGAAATCAAAAAACTCATCGCTGGCTTGCTGAATCAGCTGGCGCGCCTCTACCTCCCGCACCAATTGGCGTTTGCGCTCATCCAACTCCGCGATCACATCGGTGAAGTCGCTGATAATGCGCTCGGAATATTCGTAGGCATCGAGCAAATCCTGAACTTCACCGCGATCGTAAAACGCTTGCAGACTGTTGCGGGTATTGCGAGTGTTGCGGTTTCGGGTGCGAAACTGATTGCTAGCGCTGGCAGCAAAAGGCTGGGTAAACATCCGGCCCGCACGGGTGAAAGCATAGCTGCTCTGCAGATTGGCTTCATCCAGCTGGCGTTCGAGCCAGCCGTACTCAAGCAGTCGATTGACGATAAAGCCGGCCAACTCGCGCTGGGATTTAAAGCGCCCTTCGGACTCGCCGGGCTCACCGACTTCAGCCTCCAACACCGGCGCTCGGGCTATGGCCTCTTTAAAAATATCCACCAGCTGCTCGCGCCCCAGAGCGCTGCCGTAATCGCGCAGATCGGTATAGAGGCGCTGATACAAGAGACGCAGACACTCAACCACCAGCTCACGGTACTTGCCCGTGAGCGGATTAAAGAAATGCGGCCGCTGATCGGTAAAGAACATCGAAGCCAATTACTGAAAAATACACTTATCGGCGAAAGTCTTGGTGTCTTCTTCAGACCAAAGCTCGTTGGCCTTTTGCAACATAAAATCGCACCAGGCTTCGCTACCTGGCTCGGGAGCGACTTCGGGCACCTCGGAGTTTCCTTGCTCTTCTGGAACTGGCGCGGGTATGACACCCAGGCTGCGCGGCGGCTGAGTAGTTGGCTTGGGCTCAGGTGCTGGCTGCTGAACAATCAAGTAAACGCCGAAAGCAATCACCAGTAAGCTGGCGACAATCAATGCATAAACAAACTTCATACTGCTACCTCTTGAAGATTCGGATGACGGCTGCGCTATTCATTCAGCCAAACCGCCGCCTGATCGGCGTAATAGCTAATGATCAAATCGGCACCGGCGCGCTTAAAGGCCAGCAAGGATTCCATAGCAACAGCGCGCTCATCGATCACCCCGGTATTGGCACCGGCCTTGATCATGGCGTATTCGCCGCTGACCTGGTAAACCGCCAGTGGCCGTTCGCTGTGTGCGCGGATCGAGGCCAGAACATCCAGGTACGCCAACCCCGGCTTGACCATCAGAATGTCGGCGCCTTCGGCTTCATCCTGAAGCGACTCGGCCAGAGCTTCGCGGGCGTTGGCCGGATCCATTTGATAGCTCGAGCGGCTGCCTTTGAAGTTGCTGTCCACCGCGTCACGGAAGGGACCGTAAAAGGCCGAAGCGAATTTGGTGGAATAGGACATGATCGGTATATGTTCAAAACCCGCCTCATCCAAGGCCGCACGAATAGCGCCAATCATGCCATCCTGCATGCCCGAGGGCGCGATCATATCGGCGCCGGCGCGCGCCGCGACCACCACCTGCTTCTGCAGATTCGCCAGAGTCTGATCATTGTCCACGTCTTGGTCGTGGACAACGCCACAATGACCGTGTTCGGTGTATTCGCAAAAACAATTGTCACTGATGACACACATTTCCGGACAAGCCGCCTTAGCGGTTCGAATCATGCGCGCCATCAGGCCTTCTTGGTTCCAAGTGTCGGCACCCACAGCGTCTTTTTGGCGGGAGACGCCGAACAACAAAACCGCCCGAATACCCAGCTTCCAACTGGCTTTCAGCTGTTCGGCCAGCTGATCTTCCGGATAACGCACTACTCCGGGCATGCTGGCAATGGCCACCGGCTCGCTGATATCTTCTTCGACAAAAATCGGTCGGATAAAGTCGCTGGCCGCTAACCGGGTTTCACGCACCAGGCTGCGCAAGGCGGAAGTACGGCGCAGGCGGCGAAAGCGAAAGTCCGGTTTGGGTAGCTTGGGGTCGGTCATAGTGGGTTCTCAATTAAAAAATTTTATATGCGCACAAAGTTTCGGAGATTTGATCCGAATTTTCCGGTGGGCAGTGCCCACCCTACAAAGGTCCGTTGCCCCGCTCCCATGTTCCTCAAAACCGGTGGGCGGTAGCGGCCAAATGTAGGGTGGGCACCGCCCACCGCCTCGACTCTAACTTAATAATTCAAGGCCCCCTCATGGCTCCACTCGCAACGCACTTGCATATCGCCAGAGCCCGGGACGTGAAAATTATTGTTGGTCTCCCAAGTGAAAGTGTGGGTACCTGACAGTTCGGTTTCCAGATGCACAGTTGCCGACACCCAATACATGCGGCTGAGCAGGTCCTCGAACTGGGACAACCACTCTTCCCACTCGTATTCCACCGCCTTGTAAGAGGCACCAAAGTGCATGACTTCGGTCTGGTAGTGTCCAGGACGATACTCGATCTGGGGAATTGAAAACATTTCCTGGGACAAAAACGGCCAGTCGTCGGCGTGCGGCAAGGTCAACATGGCTTCACGGTTTATACGCAGCCTTTGGCCCGTTGACGGCAGCGACGCGGTATCTTTGATGCAACCGTAAACAATAGATTCCTGATCCATAGAGTCTCCAGTTAATGTAGCTGTTGTTGTTTTGTTGATCGATCAATAGTCAGCTCAATTGACTTTCTTCACTGGTTTATAGGGGCCACCACCAGGGGCCTTTGAAACGCCGCTCGCAACCATCGAGCTGACGTTGAAACGCATTCGCCCGATTATCCACCTTGCGCGCCACGTCTTTAAGCCAGGGCTTACCCTCGTAGGTGCGCCGCTTATGCCCACCATGACCTTCGTGATAGGCCAGGTACAAATTGTAGGCGTCGTTGCGAGCTATACCGTTGCGTTTGTTGCTTTGGGTGTTGTACCAGCCGATAAAATCTATAGCATCGGCAAAATTCGTTCGGCTGCTCCAGTGGTTGCCACTGTTGCGTTGATATTCTTTCCAGGTTCCGTCCTTCACTTGGGCGAAGCCGTAAGCGCTACTGAGTCTTGGCCCCGGAATAATCCAAAGAATTTTCTTGCGCGGTGGCTTGGCTTTAGGTCTAAAGCCCGATTCCTGATGCATGATCGCCATCATGGTCGAGATGCTCGAATCCCAACGCTTTTCCGCCTTGCGTGCGTCTTTGTACCAGCCTCTTTTCTCATCGAAAATGTGACAGATATTGTCGGTCTTTTTGGGCGGCAGAGAACTGCAGCCGGTCAAGACCACCAAAGCAACAAACAAAACCAGCGATTTTACCGGCGACAACAATTTAAAAAGCTGCATCTGGCTATTGAGCCTCGTCTTTGTATTTATCGAGCAACTTGAGCATGGCCTCTTCGTCGATTATCTCTACCCCTAGATCCCGGGCTTTGTCCAATTTCGATCCCGCGCCCGGCCCGGCCACCAAATAATCAGTATTCTTGGATACGCTGCCGGCTACCTTAGCGCCCAGGGCTTCGAGCGCTTCTTTGGCCTCGTCGCGAGTCATTTCCTCAAGGGTGCCGGTAATCACATAAGTCTGGCCGTGCAGCGGCAGGGATTCCCGATCCACCGGCTTTTGTTCCTCCCAGGTCACCCCGGCTTTGCGCAGATCCCTCACCGCTTCTTCATTGTGCGTCTGACGGAAAAACTCCTCGACAAAATGCGCCACTACCGGCCCGACGTCTGGCACCTTTTGCAAAGCCTCTTTATCGGCTTCCGCCAGAGCATCGAAAGTGCCAAAGTACTGGGCCAAGTTGCGCGCGGTGGACTCGCCCACTTCGCGGATGCCCAATGCGTAGATAAATTTCGGCAGCGTCGTCTGCTTGCTGTCTTCAATGGCTTCGAGCAGATTGTCCGCGGATTTGTCACCCATACGCTCGAGACTGGTCAGGTCGTCTTTGCTCAGCCGGTACAAATCGGCCACGGCTTTCACTAATTCCTTGTCCACCAGCTGATCGACCAACTTATCTCCCAAGCCATCGATATCCAGTGCTTTGCGCGAGGCAAAGTGCTTGATCGCCTCTTTGCGTTGCGCGGGACAAATCAGTCCGCCATCGCAGCGCGCCACCGCCTCGCCGGGCAGAGTTTCGACTTTGGAGCCGCACACAGGACACTTATCGGGAAACTCGATATTCTTGGCGTTTTTTGGACGCTTGCTTTCC
>CAZKCY010000044.1:0-11073 GCA_964551155.1 uncultured Marinimicrobium sp.
GCCGCCTCTTACCGCATCGCGGAAGCGATCATTGAAGGTGCCTATGCCGGTGCCGGCCATATTCAATTGGGTGGCCTGCTCAAAGCGAGCATCGTTCGCAACCTCGCCAAAATTCCAGCCTTCGCCGTAGAGGTAAATGGTCTCACCATCGACTCCGTGTTCGGCCACCGTCAGGCTAGACAATCGGTCCTGAACTTCCAGCATGTTGGCTTTGCTGTGATGGCCCATTAGGTCGAAGCGAAAACCGTCGACTTTGTAAAACTGAGCCCAAGTCTGCAGGGAATCCACCATCAGTTTTTCCATCATGGCGTGCTCGGTAGCGGTGTTTTCGCAGCAGGTGCTGCGCTCTATCGCGCCCTCGGCATTCAAACGGTGGTAGTAACCGGGAACCACTTTATCCAGTACCGCCTTGTCGCCCTGGCGGGATTGACTGGTGTGGTTATAAACCACATCCATAACCACGCGCAGGCCACTGTTGCTCAAAGACTGAACCATTTCCCGGAATTCCAGAATTCGAGCAGTGCCTTCGGCATTGGTCGCGTAGCTGCCTTCGGGCAGAGTGTAGTGGTGCGGGTCATAGCACCAATTGAAGGCGTCGTTTTGACGGATTTCGTTGACCGCAGCTTGCTGCTCGGTACCGTCGGCGGCGTAGACAGACAGGTCCTCCTGCAAGGTGGCTCGATCGGAGGGGTCTTCCGGAATGGTGGCGCAGTCGAAAGCCGGCAACAGATGTACGTGGCTCAGACCTACCTCGGCCAAGCTCTTGAGATGGGTCATTCCCAAGCTGTCTTCGACTGTGAACGCCTTGAATTTGCCCCGCAGTTCTTCGGGAACTTCCGGATCGCTGACACTGAAGTCGCGCACATGCAACTCGTACAGCACCATATCTTCAGGGGTAGTAAAGGCGGGCTTGGCGAGCTGGTCCCAACCTTCGGGCTTGAGATCGCTGTCTTCCAGATTGACCAGTTGGCTGCGTTGGCCGTCGACACTGGCGCTCAGGGTATAAGGGTCGGTGACCAGGTCGGTGACAATCTCCTGGGTATAGGGAGAGTAAACTTCGACCTGGAAGCGATAGTATTGACGATCCCAGCTGGCGTCACCGGTAATGCTCCATACACCGGTAGCGGCGTCCAGCGTCATAGGCAGTTCAGTGGCGGTGCTGGCGGCAGCGTCGGCGTAGAGCATCAGGCTAACGGCTTTGGCGGTAGGGGCCCACACTTTCACTGTGGGTATGTCACCGTCATAAACCGGGCCTAGAGCGCCCTCGTAGGTAAACAGATCGTCCAGCACGCCCGGCATTTGAACGCCGGTGGCGTCAATCAGGCTGCCGTCGTCGTTGCTGGCCGATACCGCGACTTGTTGCTTGACGATCTCAGGTACTTGCTCAAGATCTGCGGCATTCAACTTGAATACCGGATAATTAGCTAGATGTGGAAACTTGGCTTTTAACTCATCGCTCATCACGCCCGCAGTCAAGCTAATGGCAGTGCCGCCACTAACGCCGTCTGTGGTGCTTGCTAGGGCTGCTTCGGCATCAAAGTGAAGCTGCACAATGGCGTCGGAGGGAATCGCCCAGGCGATCGTCTCCTGATCCAGCCAGTGGGCCTTTGATGTGGTCAGGTCACCGGAGCTAACAACGTCGCCAATAACGACACTGTTGTCCAGGCTGTTGTAGGTGAATGTAACTTCCTCGCCAGCGTCGGCGACGGAGAACTGGATATTGCTGCCATTGTCTCCGTAACTTTCATCCCAGCTTTCGTTCATAGTCACCTTGGCTTCATAGTCGCCCGCTGGAATCTCAGTGGTGGTAAAGGTGTAGATGCCGTCACCGTCTATGTCTTGCAGCCAGCTGCGCAAGCAATCCGGCGCCCAGTCTGAAGGACAACCGAGATGGGTTTGAAAATTGCCCGCGGCAGTGGCGATGTTGCTGCTGACATTTTCGGTAATCCAATGGCTGTCGTGGCTGTAGTAGAACCTAACGGTGGTCGTCTCTTCCAGTGGCAGTTTGATGTTCGCTCCGTCCTGGGCGGCGCCTTCACCGTAGTTCTCGGTCCAGCTGCCGTTCAAGGCAACTTTATAGTCCCAGACGCCGTCATCAGCTTCGAGACTACTTTCATTGAGAATGAACTCGCCTCGATAGACTCCATCCTGGGGCGCCGGCTGCAAGTGGGTTTCGGCGCAGGCCGGATCCCAGTCGCCGCCGCATCCCAGTTCCGACTGAAGATCGCCCACCAGGGTTACGCTCTCGGGTTCGCCGGTGTGATCTGCGGCGCTGCTCATAGTAAAGGTGGCCATCCCCAACATCAGCGCGATTTTAACCATTCGCTGATAAGAGGTTGTACCTCGATTGTGGTGTCTGCTCATTGTTAGTTCTCCGTGCCTGTTTCGGCTGTTATTTTCATTGAGGACTGGGATTCCAGGCGTTGGAGGCAACGCCTAGTTTCGCCAATAGAAGCGATGAGATTTTTTAAAGGGAGCCCTTGAGCCGGGCATGTCTGAGTGGCGGAGCTCCTAACGCTATCCTAGGCGCCTAGCCTTCTTGAGCCCAAGCACCTGCATACGTATGCAGGTGCAATTTGGCTATGAATACGTATGCATAAAATTATTGTTCAGTGCCCGAGAATTAATCATTGATTTTTTAATTCCCAAATTCCCGCTCGCATGGGAGCAAGGCTAATATTCTCTGTTAGAGAATGACGTTGCCCTGCAATAACATCGACCGCCACTTGATGCTCCGCCAAACCTTCTCGGTAGCGCTCTAGCTCAATTTTTTTGTTTTCCTCGGTATGATTGATGGCCACCATAATGGTCTGTTGTTCGTGAATGCGAAAGTAGACATAAACACCTTGATAGGGCGCGTAGTGCAGCAATGTGCCTGAGTGCACCGCTGTTGAGGTCTGGCGCCAGTTGAGCAGCTGCTTTAGATAGTTTTGAGTTTGTTTTTGCGCTTTAGTTAAACCTTTTCCGGTAAAGCCATTGACCTTGTCGCCGGGCCAGCCGCCTGGAAAATCACTGCGAATTTTTCCATCGCTTCGCTCCAGAGGGCTGGTGGCCAGAATCTCCGACTGGTAGAAGAACTGTGGTGTACCTCGCGCCGTAGCTAGCCATGCCATGGCGATTTCGAAGCTTGCCTGATCTTCGTCTAAAACACTGAATAGGCGAGAGGTGTCGTGATTTTCAGCGAAGGTAACGAGTTTGTTGGCATCGGCATAAACCCGGTCATTGGCGAGCCCTTCGTAAATGTGAATCAGCCCTTTGCCCCAAGCTTCTGGTTCTGAAAGCGCGGTGCGCAGGGCCTCGTACATTGGGAAATCCATCAGACTCGGAAGATATGACCGATAGTTGTCGTAAGTGTCTTTGCCCTTCTGCCAGTAGGCAACCACATTGGGATTGCTGCTCCATTCCTCGCCCACTATGTTGAAGTTGGGATACTCCTCCATAATGCGCCGGGTCCAGCCGGTGAGAAATTCTTTGTCGGAGTAACCGTAGGTGTCGGTGCGAATGCCGTAGAGATCGGCGAATTCAACCCACCAGATGCTGTTCTGGACAAGGTATTTGGCCAACAGAGGATTTTTCTGATTCAAGTCGGGCATTGAGTCCACAAACCAACCGTCGGTAAAAGCTTTTTTATCTACTTCCGCGGCGTAGGGATCCTGAATCGCAGTGCGAAAGTGGCTGGTTATTTCAAAGTCTTCTGGATCGTTGAGCCAATCGGAGCTGGGCAAGTCTTTCATCCACCAGTGGTGCGAGCCAATATGGTTCAAGATAACGTCCTGAATAAGGCCGACACCTTCAGCCCGAGCCTTTTGACTCAACTCTCGGTAGTCCTCATTGCTGCCAAACCGGGGATCTATCAGATAGTGATCGGTGGTTGAGTAGCCGTGGTAGGAGTATTCGGGTTGGTCGTTCTCGAGCATAGGCATGGGCCATATCGCGGTAAAGCCCATATCGGCGATGTAGTCCATACGCTCGATCATGCCGGCTATGTCGCCGCCGTGGCGCCCGTCCGGAAGGCTTCTGTCGGCTTTTTCCCGCAACTCGGGGAGCGAGTCGTTGCTGGGGTCGCCATTGGCGAATCGGTCGGGGGCAATTAGATAGATGGCGTCAGCGTTGTTAAATCCCGCCCTCTGGGCGGAGCCAGCGCGGCGCTTGTGAAAGCTGTAGTCATAGTCGAATTCGACTTCGCCGTCACGCACAAATTGAATGCTGGCCTGGTTGCCGGAAATTGTTGGGGCCAGCTCGAGATCGAGGAACAGATAATTATTGTTTTCGACTCTTTGCGTGCGAATCAGCTTGACATCGGGATGGGCGATCACCGGTTTCAAGTCGGCAATATCGGGTCCATAGACGAGCAGTTGAAGTTCCGATGAGTTCATTCCCTGCCACCAAAAAGGCGGCTCTATTCTGTCCAGTTCCTGGGCTTGGGAGTCGACGGCCAACAAGCTGTTCAGCAGTGCAGCGGCTACAAAGAGAGTAGTTTTCATGGCAGAATTTTCACTTGTAGAGTTGTTTCAAAAATTGTTCGTGGGTGGGAGTTTGCGCGACGGTTTTATCGACGATGCGTTTCCAGGAATTCATAAATTCGTTGAGTTCTTCCGAGCTTAGGTTTTCAGCCAGGGGGTGATAATCTTCGGGCATAACGCCCTGGCCGATCATAACCTGTTCCCAGGCGGTTTCACTGAAAAGCTCATCCTGTTCGCGAAACACCCGGCCGGAACCGGCAAACAATTCGATTCGGCGCAGTAGTGATTCGGGCTTGGGCAATTCCCGACAGTGGCTCCAAAAAGGACTTTCCGGTTTTTCGTTCAGGTGATAATGCAGAATGATGAAGTCGCGAATTTTTTCGAATTCTGTCTTCGACTGTAGGTTGTATTCTTCGATATCGGCGGGCTTGATGGCGCTGCGGGGAAACAGCTTCAGCAGCCGGGTTATACCTTGTTGAACCAAATGCAGGCTGGTGGACTCCAGAGGCTCCAAAAAGCCGCTCGATAAGCCCAAGGACACGACGTTGCCGCTCCATTGCTGACGGCGCCGACCAGTGCGAAAGTGAATCGGGCGCGGTTCGCCCAGCGCCGGAGTATCCAGGTTCGACATCAATGTGTGCGCCGCTTGATCATCACTCAGGTGGCGGGAGCTGTAGACCATGCCGTTACCAGTACGGTGTTGCAAAGGTATGCGCCAGCGCCAGCCGCCCTCATGGGCCACGGCGCGAGTGTAGGGAACTATGTCTTCGCTCGGCTCGCTGGGCACCGCCAGAGCGCGGTCGCAGGGCAACCAGTGGGACCAGTCTTCGTACTCGACCCCCAAAGCTTCGCCGATCAGCAGCGCGCGAAAGCCAGAGCAATCAATAAATAGATCCGCTTCCAGAGCCGTTCCGGTTTCGAGTTGTAGGGACTGCACTTTGCCGTATTTGGTATCGCAATTGACCTGAGTTACTTTTCCGTCAATTCGTATAACGCCCAGTTTTTCACTGTACTGGCGCAGCATTTGAGCATAGAGGCCAGCGTCTATATGGTAGGCCTGTACCAGACCCGGAAATCGGGTATTGGGAATATTGGGCATGGAGGCGTAGCGCTTTTGGCGCGCGGCCTGATAGTTCAGCGAGTAACTCCAAAAGTCTTCTTTCAGTCCGGCCTTGCGCGCGCGCAGCCAGTAGTGGTGAAAACCCGCTATGCCGAGGTTTCGGCCTATTTCGCCAAAGGCGTGCATGTAACGGTCGCCCTGCTTACGCCAGTTCTCAAACTCGATGCCAAGTTTTATGGTGCCTTTGGTCGCTCTTAAAAACTCGCTCTCCTCCAAACCAAGTACATCGTTGAAAGTCTTGATGGGCGGTATGGTTGCCTCGCCCACGCCCACGGTGCCTATATCGCTCGACTCGACCAAAGTGATGGAAAGTTGTTTGCCCAAAAAACGCGCCAGCATGGCAGCCGCCATCCAGCCGGAAGAGCCTCCGCCGACGATAACTACTTTTGATAGGGTGTTTTCCATTGTTGTTCTCCAAAAAAAAGCCCCTGCTAGAGTTTTAGACTATAGCAGGGGCTTTCTACAGCTCTTTTAAAGCGTTGTTTTGCTTAGAACTCGTAGTTTACACCGAGCAAGTAGTTGGCGCCGAAACGCTGGTACTTGCCAACCTGGCGTGGATCGTCGTTGTTGAAAGACACGGTTTCCTCATCAGTCAGGTTTTGACCCTGCAGAGTGATTCGCAGGCCATCCAGTGAGTCGAAGCCACCGGCACCGAAATCGTAACCGATTTGGGCGTCCCAAAGCTCGGCGCCTTCGTCAATGGCGGGGGTCAAGGCCAGGCTCAAGCCGCGCTCTTCGGTCAGGAATTCGTCACGCTTGCGACCGCTGACGCGAATTTCGAAACCGCTCTTCTCGTAGAACACGGTCAGAGAGTAGCTTTCGTCGGACAGGCCGGGGATTTCCATCTGCTGCCCTTCATTGGTCAATTCGCCATCAAGGAAGGTTGCGCTGGCGATGATGCCCAGTCCGTCCAGAGTGTCGCTCACCATACGGAAAGGGAAGCTGCCCTGAAGCTCTATACCGTCTACTTTGCCATCACCCAATTCGGCGATGGTAGAGCTGAAGCCAGTGGTAGATACCAGCTCGTCAATGCCCACGTCGTGGTAGCCGGGAATGACGTATTGGCTGAAGTCGGTCAGGACTTCTTCGTCCAGATGCCAGTTTTCCAGGTTCTTGTGGAACACTGTGGCTGCCAGGTAGCCGTCGTCCGCGAAGTAGTACTCGTAGGACAAGTCCGCTTGAATGGCAGCGATCGGACGCAGGCCCGGGTTGCCGGTAGAACCGCTCCAGGCGCTGAACTCGGGGTCGCTGCTCAGGCGGCGGCCATCGTCGAAGGTAAAGCCAATGGTATTATTGGGCTTCATGTCGTCCATGCGAGCGCGCGACTGAGTTTTGGCGGTGGCGAAACGAACCACTTGGTTGTCGGTTACCTGGAAGTTCATGTTCAAGCTGGGCAGCAAATCAGTGTAAGTCGCGCCGCCTTCGACAGGAGTAGCGACAACGCTCACCAGACCGGTGTCTTCATCTGCGCGTGAAACGGTAGAGAAGCCGGTTGAGCTCTGATCGGTATGTACCACTTGCAGACCGACATTACCGGTCAGAATACCGGTTTCGAAGTTCGCCATGGCGTAAAGAGTGGAGACTTCTTCACTCACTGAGTAAGTGTCACCCAGGCGGTCGGTTTCAAAGCCGGCCGCGTTGATGGCTTCGTAAACACCATCTTCGTAGAGACCAACGCCGTCATAGGCCAGCATTTGTCCCAAACCGGCAAAGCTCAGGTCGGCGATGCCTACTCGGTACTGCTCGGGAACCGCGATGTCGCCCTGTTCGCTGGTGGGAACGCTGTCGCCTTGAACAAAACCGGGAGCAATTAGGTAGAAGCCGGTATTGACCTTCTCTTTGGTACGATCCGAGTAGTTAGCACCAAACTCCAAGCTGTCAATGATGGACACGTCCAGGTCACCGGTGGCGGAGAGTCGCAGAGTGTTCAGCTCTTCATCGAAAATCGGCCGGTTAACAAAACCGTCCTGGGCGTTAGGGTGGCCACCTACGCGCTGAGCGATAGAACCGCCCCAAGGCTGAGGGCCGGCCAAGCGAATAATGTTGGGGTCGGTATAGTCCGGGGTTTCCATAGTGGGGTGATCGCCGAACATAATGCCGGTGGGCCCACCCATGGTCCATGAACGCGCAGCTGCGCCGCCTTGGGAGTCGGTCAGTGCACGGCCAGTACCCGAGTAGCTTTCCATGTTGATCAGGTCTTTGCTCGACTCGCTAGCGGCGGCGTCCACTTCCAGGGTCCAGGCATCGGTCAGTTTATACTCGGCGTTTATACCGAAAGTACTCAGCTCGCCGTCCTTTACTTCGCCATCGTTGCGAATCACGCTGTGGAAGCCATCGAAGTAGCCGGCGGTTACCAAGCCGTCTTGCGTTTCGGTTGCGGTCCAGTCGGTGCCGCCCCAGACCGGGCCGCCTTCTTCGAAGCCCCGGAAAACTTTGGATTCGACAAATTCAATGTAGAGCGCATCGGCGGTAACGGTCAGGCGATCATTGGGTGCGTACTGGAAGACGCCTGAAATGGTATCGCGCTCCAGCAGTGAAGAGCGCACAAAGGTGTCATGACCACCAAAGACTTTGGTGTCGGCATCGGCGTCCGCATAACCCCAAACACGGATTTGCTCTTCCTGACTGGGAGATTCCAAAGTGGCTAAAGTCAACGCCAAACCAATGGTGTCGGAGGCAAAGGTATCGGAGTAAGTGAATGAAAGACGGTGGCCGGTATCATCAAAATCGGGGTTGGCCGATTCCATCTCGTTCATTTCGAAGCTGCCGTTGAAGGCGACGATGCGCTCGCGATCCAGAGGACGAAGAGTGCGCAGGTCGACAACGCCACCCAGACCCTGGTTCATCAAAGTGGCGTCTGGAGTTTTGTAAACCACGGCACCGGCGATGATTTCACTCGGATAGAGGTCGTATTCAACGCCGCGGTTGTCGCCAATACCGAGCAGCTCGCGGCCGTTCATGGTAGTGGCTACGTAATCTTCGTCGAAGCCGCGCACGGATATGCCGCTGGTGCGACCGTCAACGCGAGCACCGGCCAGACCGGGCAGGCGCGCCAGTGATTCCGCGATACTGGTGTCGGGCAGCTTGCCGATATCTTCCGGAGAAATCGCCTCCACAATGGACGAATTCTCAGATTTGACGCTGATGGAGTCCATCAAACTGCGACGGATACCGGTAACGACAATCTCCTCGAGGTTTGAGGCTTGTTGTTCCGCTTGCTGAGCGAATGCCGGGTTAAAGGCGGTGCCGGCGATAATGCAGCCGATCGCTGAGGGAAGGAGTAACTTCTTGGTGTTGATCATCTTTGCGTCCCCTATATATAGGTTATTATTGGTGAAGTGAAAATTTCCAGTAAAGCTGTTGCTTTAGCCGTTGAAATTCTGGTTACACTTAAAACTCCTGTAAGTTAGTTCTGACTAACGGTTCCTGTATGATTTTCAGCCTAAACCCCTGGGTCTAGAGCGGCAATGCATTGCATACGTATTCAAAAACTAAACCCTCTGAATATCCTTATGAATACGTATGCATAGATACAGCGCTTCGAGACTTTTCTTTATGGCGGCTAGCTCAACAATATGAACCCTGCTCCAAAAGCGCCTAACTCCAGGGAGTTCTCAGTTAGTTTGGGCTGCTTGAAGCCATGACCCGATAGCAGTTTTTCCGGCCGGCAATCCTCGATGGCAACTCGCGCCGAGTCTGAGCTGAAATTAAAAGCAACCAGTATGGATTGATTTTCGGTTCTGCGGATAAAGGCTAGCTGTCCATTATCGGTATCGAGAAACTCAATTGAGCCTAGCTTTAACGCAGGTTGCTCGGAGCGCCACTGAACGAATTCTCGATAAGCGTTCAGCACCGAGCTGGGATCCTCGGCTTGAACATCGACCGCAGCCGCGCGGTGTTTTTCCGGAACGGGTAACCAGGTATGATCCGCCTCGGAGAAACCGGCGTTTTTGGCATCCGCTTGCCAAGGCATAGGGGTACGACAGCCATCGCGGCCCTTAAACATCG
This sequence comes from uncultured Marinimicrobium sp., assembly GCA_964551155.1. GTDB lineage: Bacteria > Pseudomonadota > Gammaproteobacteria > Pseudomonadales > Cellvibrionaceae > CAZKCY01. The sequence continues at coordinate 9,592 of CAZKCY010000044.1, forward strand.
GCCAGAAGGCTATGCCGTAAGGGTCCTGAAGATCCTGTTGTTGAATCTCGGCCTCGGTCAATCCCAGCTCCTCACCCTGGTAGCTGCAGACGCTGCCGCGCAAGCTCAGCAACAGAGCGTTGAACAGCTTGGCGAGCTCGGGAGACTTTTGCGTGCCGCCCCAGCGCGACATAACCCGGGCGACATCGTGGTTGCCGATGGACCAGCAGGGCCAGCCCTCGGATAAACCTTTTTCAAGCGTCTCCACCGTCGAGCGGATATAGCCGGTGGAGAAGTGTTCCACCAGAAGCTCAAAGCTGTAGGACATATGCAAGCGTTTGTCGCCTGCGGTGTACTCCGCCATGGTTTTCAGAGAATCTTCCGACGAAATTTCTCCGAGAGTGACGGCGCCTGGGTAGCGGTCCATTAACTCGCGCAAGGATTCGAGGAAAGCCAAATTCTCCGGCTGAGTGTTGTTGTAGTAGTGGTACTGGAAGGCGTAAGGGTTGTCTTCGGTAAAGCCGCGACCTTTGCGCTCTTCTTTGGGCTTGGCGGGATTGTCGCGCAGCTGAGCGTCGTGAAAACAGAAATTGATCGCATCCAAGCGCAAACCATCCACGCCCCGCTGCAACCAGAATTCCACCTCGGCCAAAATTTCGGCGCGCACTTCCAGGTTGTGGAAATTCAAGTCCGGTTGGCTCTTCAGAAAGTTGTGCAGGTAGTATTGACCTCTGCGTGGCTCCCACTCCCAGGCGCAACCACCAAAGATGGACAGCCAGTTGTTGGGGGGCGTGCCATCGGGGCGGGGATTGGCCCAGACGTACCAGTCCGCTTTAGGGTTGTTTTTGCTCTCCCGACTCTCCTGAAACCAGGCATGCTGATCCGAGGTGTGGCTCAAAACCTGATCAATAATGATTTTGATATCTCGACGGTGAGCTTCTTTGATCAAACGGTCGAGATCGGCAAGCTCGCCAAAAATCGGATCCACGGAGCGATAGTCGCTGATATCATAGCCGAAGTCTTTCATCGGCGATTTAAAGAACGGCGATATCCAGATGGCGTCCACGCCCAGGCTGGCGATGTAATCGAGCTTTTGAATGATGCCCGGTAAATCACCGATGCCATCGGCGTTGCTGTCCATAAGGCTGCGCGGATAGACCTGATAAATAACCGCGCCTTTCCACCAGGGGCTAGTTTGCATGTGCAGACCTCCAGAAAATACTGGTGACTCTAAGGCGCGCAAAGAAAGAAATTGGTGAGTACATCTTGACTACCTGACTGGTTATTGTGTTTTTTCTTGGTGCCGCTACCGCTAATTTAGGCACAAGCCATGTTTTGGTTTTTCTGGCGCTCAAAACTGGCGCTTATAAAGAAGCTGTTGAAGCGCATAAATCCTTGATTTAAATCTACGTGAGGGGTCTTAGAGGGCGCAATAGCCTGCATACGTATGCAGGCTGTTGACTTGGAGGAAAGCGCCCGGAAAGTGGCCGGATTTGCTATGAA
>CAZKCY010000045.1:0-11035 GCA_964551155.1 uncultured Marinimicrobium sp.
GCGGCTTTATTAACCCCGCATGCTGAATCCAGAATAACATACCCGGCCGGCAGGAAGCAGGTTCAGCCCGCTACCGCTAGTTCGCTATCCCAGAGTCTTTTCGTAGTTGGTAAGCCATACGCACTGGTAGGGCGCCAGGATCAGCGTTCCGTAGAGGTCATCGATTTTGTCGCCGGAGATCAGGTCGCGCCATTTTTCCGTGCTGATTAAGTTGATGTCCGCCAGACTGATGGTCTGGGGCATATCGCTCAGGTTATTCAGGCAAAAAATGCTTTGAGTCCGGCGCATGCTCTGGCGCCAGTAAGCGAATACCGCTGAGTTCAGGTGCAGGGTGAACTGGGTGGCGTTGGGGTGAAAGGCCGGCTGGGCCCGGCGAATTCGAATCAGCCGCTGCAGCTGGTGGAATATTCGATGCTGAGGGGTTTCCGGGTCTTCCAACAGTTTTTCCAATTCGGGCAAATGCCAGTTCTTGCGGTTGATGGATCGGTTGTGCTGAGTGGCCTCCAGCTTGTCGAGATCGTTGGGGGTGGCAAACAGCGTATGAATGTAAAACGCCGGAATCCCCTCGAGTGAAAGCATGATGATTTGCGAGCAGAGCAGACGCGCTTCCTGCCAGCGGTCGGTGCCCTTGTAGCTGCCTTTGAACGCATTGAACAGACTGATGTTGGCTTCGTAGGCTTTGCTGTTGCCAGTGTTATCGGTGCGGCTGGAAATCCGGCCGCCGAAAGACTCCAAGGTTTTTAAAAAGCGTTGCAGCTCATTGTCATCCAGTAAGCCCTCGACCGGGCGCAGACCTATGCCGTCGTGAGAGGCGGTAAAGTTCAGGTAGGCGCAGCCCATGGGGGAGGGCGGCATGCTCATCAGCCAGCTTTTCAGGTATTGGTTGTCGCCCGACAAAAGCGCGTGAATCACCAACGGCGGCAGGCTGAAGTTGTAGATAATGTGGGCTTCGTTGCTGTTGCCAAAGTAGGTCAAGTTTTCCTGGTTGGGAACATTGGTTTCACTGATCAAAAGCGCGTGGGCGTTTTTGTAGTCCATCAGCAAGCGCAGTAGCTTGATCACTTCATGGGTTTGCGGAAGATGAATGCAGCTGGTGCCGATTTCCTTCCACAAAAAGGCTACCGCATCCAGGCGCAACCATTGCACGCCCCGATCCAGGTAGGTGCCAATAATCGCGAGAAACTCCAGCAAGACTTTGGGGTTGCGGAACTCCACATCGACCTGGTCGTGACTGAAGGTACACCAGACGTGCTTGATACCATCGCGCGTTTCGACTTGGCGTAACAGCGGACTGGTGCGCGGGCGAACCACAGCGGAAAGGTCGTAATGGGGGCTGGCTTCCACGAAATAATCGCGCCCGGGATCCTTGCCATACTGATAGTTTTTGAACCAACGGCTCTGGCTTGAAACGTGGTTGATGACCAAATCAGCCATCAGCTTAAAATCCTGGGCCAGCGCTTCTATGTCTTCCCAGTCTCCCAAGTCGGCATCCACCTGGGTGTAGTCGATAACCGCAAATCCGTCGTCGGAGCTATGAGGAAAAAATGGCAGGATATGAACCGCACTGAATACATCGTTCAAGCGCCGGTGTAAAAAATCCTGCAGGGTGTCCAGCGGCTTATGTCCAGGGGTACGAAGGGAGTCGCCATAGGTGATCAACAGGCAGTCGTTCTCCGACCAGAGCTGCTCGGGCGGGACTATGGCTTTGTCTAAGCGCTCCCCCATAGCTTCGAGGCAGGCTTGACTCAGCTCCTCCAGGTTTTCATTGGGGTAGAGGTTGGCGAGCAAAGCCGTTATTTTGCTGCGTAGCTGATCGAGAGAGTGAAAGTCGGTAGTCATAGCAAAGCTTGCCCCTTAAACAAAAAAACGGCTCGAAAGAGCCGTTTTTGTTGCAAGTTCCATACCTCCAAGCGCCGCAGCTTAGCCTGCGTCAAAAAATGACCCCTTAGATCAAAAGGCTTATAAGCATTACTACCGCTAGGCCGACCAAGCCAAGAATGGTCTCCAGCACCGTCCAGGAAGCCAACGTTTGGCGTTCGGTCAAACCCATAAACTGCTTGACCAGCCAGAAGCCGGAGTCGTTGACGTGAGACAGTACCGTAGCGCCGCAGGCGGTAGCAATCACCACGCAAGCCACTAAAGCTGGGGCGTAATCCCCCATCTCGACGATCGGCGCCATCAGACCTGCGGTGGTGACCATGGCTACTGTGGCTGAACCCTGTGAGACACGCACCACCGTAGCAATCAGGAAGGCGAACAATACCACCGGTAAATTGGAGGCACTCATGGCGCTCACCAAAGCGTCGCCAACGCCGGTGCTGATCAATACCTTGCCGAATACGCCGCCGGCACCAGTCAGCAGAATGATCATCCCGACCGGCTCCATAGAGCGGGTCGCTACCTGTTGAATTTCCGAACGACTAAAACCCAGACGGGTACCGAGGAAATAGAACGCCAAAAGCGACGCGGTTAACAGAGCGGTAAATGGATGACCGACAAAGCTCATTAGGCGGGTAAGGCTGTGATCTTCGGGCAACCAGACTGTGCTTGCAGTGTTGAGCAGAATCATCACCAGCGGCACCAGAATAATGCCGAGCACCATGCCAAAACTGGGTATCGGACGCTCGGCTGAGCCGGTTACTTCGGCAGCCTTGGGCAGAAGGTGCTCGGGTACCTCGGCATGAATACGGCCGCTGATAAATTTGCCCCAGACTATGCCGCCGACGATCGCCGCCGGTATACCGGCGATCAGGCCTATGAGAATAACCCAGCCCAGATCAGCGCCTAACAGCGACGCCACGGCAACGGGGCCCGGGGTTGGAGGAATAAATGAATGAGCCACGGCAATGCCGGCCACCAGCGGAATGCCGTAGTAGAGCAACGACTTACCGGTACGTTGCGCCAGGTTGTATATCAGCGGTATGAACAAAATCAGTGCCACTTCAAAAAACACCGGTATGGCGACGATCAGGCCTATACCGGTCAGCGCCCAAGGCGCTTTGCGCTCGCCGGTTTTGCGCATCAAGGTGTTGGCGATTTGCTGAGCTCCGCCCGAGACCTGCAGAATTTCGCCGATCATGGTTCCCAGGCCGATGACGATCGCAATGTAGCCCAAGGTACTGCCCATGCCTTGCTGGATCAGGCCGGCAACTTCTGGCAACGGAACGCCACCGATAATGGCGACCCCCATGCTGACCAACAGCAAGGCCACAAAGGCCTGCATTTTGAAGGCCATAATCAGGACAAGCAGAGTGGCGATACTGCCGAGAGTGAGTAACAGAAGAAAGCTGGTAGACATTATTATTAGCCTCTACTCGGTGAATTGATTTCGAACCTCTGGCTGCTTAAATCTAAGCTCAAATTGAACCGTTTTCGCGGGTTTTTTAAGTTACGACGGAGCTGAGCTTAGTGGCCACAGTTTTTGTTCACGGCTTGAAGCGCTTCCTGAACCACCTGCGACAATGAACCGGATATATCCAAGCGGTATACGTCCGCCTCCCAATCGGGGCGCTCGAGGCTGTCGAACTGGCTGTCGAGCAGGCTAGGGGGCATAAAATGGCCGCTGCGAGCGCTCATGCGTTCGGCAATGGTATCTTTATCGCCATCCAAAAACAGGAACAGGACCTTAAAACCGCAGTGCCGCAAAGGTTCGCGATGAATTTTCTTCAGTCCGGAAAAGGCTAGCACAACACTTTCGCCGCGCTCCGAACGCTCGCGCAAATGATCGCAGATGGAAGCAATCCAGGGTTCGCGCATGGCGTCGGTAAGCGGGTTCCCCGATGCCATATGGGCGCGCGCTTCCGGGCTGTGGAAGTCGTCGGCATCGAGATACTGGTAATCCAGGTGCTGAGCGAGAGACTCGGCGACGCTTGATTTACCCGCGCCGGAGACGCCAATGACCGGCACTAATACGGGGTTGGAATCTCCGCTGGATTCCTTAGCAGTCGTCATGTTTAATGGTCGCCTTATCGTTATCTACATCTTTAGACTAGCCTAGCGCGTTTGCAATGATAGCGCAATCATTTGTTCCTGTGTTACCATAGATTTTTTGATTGAGGGGCAGCGAGTGGAAGGCCGTAAGCGCAGCGGATCCGGTAAAAGAGCAACTTTGGTGGATGTCGCCGAAGTGGCGAAGGTCAGCGCCATTACCGTGTCCCGGGTTATTAATGACCCCGACAAAGTGTCGGAAGAATTGCGCCAGCGAGTGCAGGAGGCAATTGATATGCTGGGCTATATTCCCAACCAGTCGGCAAGTTCGCTGGCTTCGGCGCGCTCGAGAGTTATAGGGGTGGCAATTCCCTCGCTTTCCAATATCGTGTTCAACGACGTTTTGCGGGGCATTTACGAAGTAGCGGGCGCCAGTGGTTACAAGGTACTGCTGGTGGATACCCATTACTCGCCTCTGGAAGAGGAGCGCATGGTGCGCACCTTGCTGAGCCAGTCGCCCGAAGCGATGATTCTCACCGGTGGGGAGCAGACTCGGGCCTGCGAGCGCATGTTGTTGAAATCTGGCGTGCCCATGGTGCAAATGATGGATTTGCTGAGCGATCCATTGGATATGAATGTCGGCTTGTCGCACCGAGATGCCGGTTTCGCGGTAGCCGACAAAATGCTCGATGCCGGTTATGGTCAAGTGGCCTTTATCGGCGCACAAATGGATCACCGGGTTCAGCAACGCCTTGCGGGCTTCAAAGCCGCGCTCGAAGCTCGCGGACGGTTTTGGAAAAATTTTGTTTTTACCTCTCCGGCGCCTTCCTCAATTGCACTTGGCGGCGAGTTGTTTCGCAGCATGATGAGCTCTACCAACGGCGTTGTAGATGGGGTTTTCTGTTGCAACGACGATTTGGCGCTGGGCGCGCTTTTTGAAAGTCAGCGCATGAATATTAAGGTGCCCACCGACTTGGGTATTTGCGGCTTCAATGATTTTGAAGCTTCGGCCTACGTCAATCCTTCGCTTACCAGTGTCTATGTACCGCGTTATGAAATGGGTGTCAAAGCGGCTCAAATGCTGGTGGACGTTCTCAATGGTCGCGCCCCGGCTGAGCGGGTGGTGGATATGGGCTATGAAGTGAGAATGCGCCAGTCGACTGATTTGTAACTCTAGCTCATCCCGCTGGCGGGGTCGTTTTAAAAACCCCGCCAGCTCCCTCGACTTCTGTTTGTCTTCTTAGCTTCCCAGCTCGACCTTCACGCTGTAACTGCGTCCCGCTTTTAAGCCCTTGATCAAGGTACCGTTGATGGTTTCGCCATCGACACTGACGGTTGTTCCTTTACTATCCGGGTTACGCACTATCTCGACATCCAAAGTCGCGCCGCGAAAGCGACGGGTCACGCGTACTTGCGGCCAGTCAGCAGGCAACTGGGGCGCAACGCGCAAGCCGCCCAACTCGCCCCGCAGGCCGAAGAGCCCCTCCACCAGAGTGCGGTAAACCCAACCCACAGTGCCGGTGTTGAACAGTTGGCTAGAGCGCCCGGCGGTGCGCGGAAACTGGTGATAGGCGCCGCGGTAGTAGTTGGGAATATAGATCGGCATCTGACCCCGCTGCTGGTAGTCGTTCAAGTCCGGGCCTGGAATCATTTGCCGCAGCAGCCGATAGCCGCGCTCGGTTTCACCCTGCTGAAACAAACTGAAAATATAAAACACCGAGGCGTGGTTATACACCGAACCGTTTTCGGCCGAGCCTGGATGCTTTTGGGTAACCCGACCCACATCGTCGCGCATGGCGGTGTAGGCGGGCGCGAGCATAGCGACCCCGTAGGGTGTTTCCAGCTGGGCTTCGATGGCCTTTAGCATCGATTGGCGCTGCTCTTCGTTGCAGGTTCCGGCAAGCATGGCCCAGCTTTGAGGGTTTAGAAAAATCCTTCCCTCGGCGTCTTCGCTGATACCGAAAACCACATTGTCATCGGTAATGCCGCGTCCGTACCATTCGCCGTCCCAGAGATGCTTGTTGACCGCGGCGTTGATTTCCTCCGCCCCCTCGAGAAACGCCGAAGCCGAACCGGCGCGCCCCAACTGCTCGCAAACTTCCGCCCAGAGTTTAAGGGCATAGGCGGTTGCCACTGACAGCCAACCGGACACGCCTTTGCCTTTATAGCCCACCATGTTCATGGGGTCGCACCAGTCGCCTTGCGCTATATAGCTTAGGCCGCGCTCGTCGCGTGCCTGCAGCAACCACTCCATGGCCTTGCTGATACGCTCAAACACGCTGAGGGTCTGGCCCTGGGCGTCGGTTACCGGCTCCTGCAGCAAGGCGGTATCGCCGGTCTCATCCAGGTAGGCTCTCAGGCATACCGGCAGCCAGACACAGTGATCGGTGTGGGGCACCTGGTTGATGTACTTGAGCTCGGCATCTTTGTGCAACAAGATTCCGTCGGGCATAGCGCCGGAAGCCTCTTGCTGGCTCAAGGCGTGCAGGAAAGCTGCCCGGGTAATATTGGGCTTGATGTAGGTCATGCCCATATTGTCTTGCAAATAATTTCGGGTCTGCGGGTCGGTGCTCAATCGGTTGACGTCGCCGTGGTAAAACACCTGGCGGGCCAGCCAATGGTTGACGAAGTTGTCCAGATCTTTGTCCGGGGTGTTGATTTGCAAAACCCCTTCGCCCTGAGCCATATACTGGGCGTAGTCGGTGCGGGCATGGGCAAAACCCTCGGCGGACAAGTAACGCTTTCTAAGCGCTAGGATTTCTTGATCGTCAAAGGCGGGGCCAAATAAGAACCGGTATTCCTCGCTAGCGCCCGGGGCAATTTCAGCCCGGTACTGAAGTGCCGCCAGTGGGGTCTCGTAAAGCGCGTCGTTGCAATCCAGCTGCTCTTGAGCGACGCCAGAAGGGTTGTGCAGTCCGCCTTCGCCTTCGAAGTTTTCTCGCTGCACATCCCAGGCAATCGGTGGCCGCTCATGCAGTAAAAATGTTTTGTCTTTGAAAAACTTGTTTTTGAAGTAGTCCGGATACTTCTGATAAGGCGTTACACAACTGGCCACTACCGCTCCCAGATCCGAGCGGTATTGCGCTGACTGATTCATCCAGCTCATGTAGCCGACGGTAAAATAGGGGTAGATGCTAAGGCGGCGAGTTTGATCGGATCGGTTGCTGACCCGAATTTGCCAAAGTTCGGCGACATCGTCGGTGGGCAGGCTGAGCTGCATTTCCACTTTGATGCCGTCGCAAGATAACTGCCAGCTGATATCACTTTGACCTGCGGAAAAGGTGAAGCTCTCATAGTCGGCGCGCACCGGTTCGTAGGGCGCGGAAAAAATCCGGCCGCTGTCCTCATCCTTGATGTACACAAAACGGCCTGGGTGATGAGCGTAGTAGGGCTGCTCGGGCTGCATGAAGGTTTTGGCTTCCAGATTCGGCGCATAGGCATACTTGGCCGGCTCGGGCTGCATAAACTGCGCCACGGCATAACCTCGGCAGTTGGCCTGAATCATCATTTTCTGATTCCACAAGAAGGCGGCCGCTCGGGGCATCAGAGTAGGGCTTTGCAGATTGAAACGAGTGCCTTTATGGGATGGGAATAACATAGTTACCTCTAGTGAAAAAAGAGCGCCCAACAGGGGTTGGCGCGCTCAAGCGAAGCTTCTCAATTATTTGCAGTCTCAACTTATATCCGAGTTAAGGCTTAGGCTTGCTGGGGCTCCTCCCTTCTCGCGGCTAAATCCATTTGAATTTGTTCCAGTTTGTCGCCGGTCAGGTCGTAGAACAGCAAGGCGATGATGGCGATAAAGGCAAAGACGCCCGGCGCCAGGGTCTGCATATAGACTATGCCCTCGAGCGAGGCGTTGGACTGAGCCTGGTTGGCTTCATAGCCGAGCATGGCCAACACCGACAGCATCAGCGCTGAGCCTGCGGCACTGCCCAGTTTCTGAGAAAAGGTGGTGGCGGAAAAGGTCATGCCGGTAGCGCGCCGGCCAGTGCGCCATTCGTTGTAGTCGGCAACGTCGGCGTACATGGCCCAGGTTATGGGTGCTTTTGGACCCAGCGCCAAGCTGATCAGAATGCTGAGCACGAACATCAGAATAATTTCTCCGGGCAGCTCGGCGCTGTCGAGCTCAGTGCCGTCCGCGCCGGTGCGAATTACACTGATGGTCTGATTTTCAAGCCCCTCCAGATTCAGTGTGGGAGAGGTGTAATCCAAAGCCACACGGTCTTTGATAATCCAGAAGATCTTGTCGTAGCGGGTCCAAGTGTAAGTGTCGCCTTCGCGATGCGCTTCGCCCAGCAGCTCCTCGGCTGACAAAGTGGTGCGGGTGGCGTCGTTGACATCCACCACACCCAAGGCCTCGGGTTTGGGGACGAACGCGAAGGCGAAGCACAGGACACTGACAATACCCATAAGAATCATCAGCAGTTTGATTTTTTCGACGTATTTGGTGAGCGTGGAAGCGGACATGGCGCCGATCATCAACCCCAGAATCTGCAGGCCCACGAAGGAGCCTAAAAGATCTGGGCGCTCGACGAAGTATTTAAAATAGTAAGTGGCCGAACTGCCTCTGAGGGTGAAGGTGGTCATGATCACCATGGCCAGAATAAAAATTACAATCCAGGGCCGGCAGGTGACCAAGATTTTCAAGTCCTCCAGTGGCTTGGATTTTTGTTCGGCGGGGGGTGAAATTCGCTCTTTGGTGGTGGCGAAGGAAATGACGAACAAAATGGAGGCAATGACCGCGTAAATGCTCATGGTAATTTGCCAGCCTACCGGGCTGTAGCGATCGCCACCGCCAAAGTATTCGGCCAGATCGGGGGTCGCGGCGCCGACGACTATGCCGGTAAAGTATGCAAAGAAAAAGCGCGTGCTGTTCAGGGTGTTACGCTCCTGCGCATTGGCGGTCAGCACGCCCGAAAGCGAGTTGTAGGGCATATTCAGGACGGTATAAACCAGCATCAAGAGCATGTAGGTAGCGTAGGCCCAAATCAGCTTGCCGGTTTCGTCCAGATCCGGTGTGGTCATGGTCAAGAGGCCGGCGCCCATCATTGGCAGGGCGCCGAACAACAGGTAGGGGCGGAACTTGCCCCAGCGCGTCTTGGTTTTGTCGGCGATAGCGCCCATCGCTGGGTCGGTGAAGGCGTCGACGATCTTGGTAATGGTCACCATGGTTGCAGCCGCGGCCGCGCTGATGCCAAAAATATCGGTATAAAAGAAGATCAGGTAGGAGCCGATAATGGCCCAGTAAAAGTTGAAACCCGCATCCCCCAAGCCGTAGCCGATACGCTCGCGCCAGCTCAGTTTGGCCAGCCGCTCACTGGATATTGATTGCGCCATGGTAAACCCCGCCTATTGTTGTTATCTGTTTTTATTTATTTCCGGTTAACCGAATCGGCCATCTCTTTGCTTGAGAGGCTGAGCCTTTCGGTATGAAATAAATGGTAGCGCTATCATATGCGCTAGTGGCAAAAAAATCCAGTAGTCCTGTTTGCTTCTGGAAAACTAATGCCGGCTATTTTTTTCGGGGTAGGGAGTCAGGCACTGAATCATGCGTCACGCCGTCCGCAGCAGGCCTTTGGAGCCTCTAGCTTGCGGGGACTCTTGCTCAATGAGCTCCAGGTATTTAAGCCAAGCCTGCTCAAGCGGAGTCCGGGGGTTGCAGCCGCGCTCTATGACTTTCAAAAGATGCTGATCCTCGGCGCTAGGGTCGGTCACTTGGCCTTCTAGCAGGGCGCGGATCAATATGCCGTGCTTTTTGATAAGCCGCGCTTGGGCGGCGCTCATGCCGGCTTGTTCGAGACTGCTGGAGAGCTGGGTATCACGGTAGGGCTGCTTTAAATAGTGGCTGCGGGGCAACATATGAGTACCTCTTGGTTGGCTGAGGACTCACTTATAACTCGGGGAGTTGAACAAAATATGTCCAACAGATGATGTTTTAATGGCAGTCGCCGCTCCTGCGCATCCCTGCGCCCGCGGCATACCGTTCATCCTGAACATAAAAAACCGGCGCTAGGCCGGTTTTTGTGCGCTAAAACTGGGCTGAGATTAGGCAGCCATAGCCTTAATGCGGTTGTTCAGGCGGCTTTTATGACGAGCGGCCTTGTTTTTGTGCAGCAGGCCTTTGTCGGCGATGCGGTCGATAACCGGTACAGCCGCAGCGTAAGCGGTTTTCGCGGCTTCAACGTCACCGGCGTCGATAGCGCTGAGGACTTTCTTCAAGTATGTGCGCGCCATGGAGCGCAGGCCGGCGTTATGCTTGCGAGCTTTCTCGTTCTGGCGTGCGCGCTTTTTGGATTGGGGGGTATTGGCCACCGTAGTGCTCCTGTATAAATCTGGAATTCTGGTTCGTAAACCGGTCTGGAATCAAGGACGCGACATTATGCCTATTTGAGGGCTCCTGTCAACCGTTAATGGGTGTTCTTGGAGGGCGTTCGAGCATTGAGCTGTGCCTTTGAAACTCTATGGAAAAGTATACCCCGCCGCCATCTGCCAGGTTGCCGGCTTTGAGCTCAGCGCCGTGAAACAAAGCGATCAAGCGGGCTATGTAAAGCCCCAGGCCCAAATGGCTGCCGGTGCTGTTCTGACTGCGCACCGATACCAGCGAGTCGAACAGGTGCGCTTGCATGGCTTTAGGCAGCGGTGGCCCCTGGTTGATGAGCCTCAGCTCTGGATTTTCGGAGTCCGGTTTGACTTCTAGCTGCAGCTCGATCCAACCCCCAAGAGGGCAAAAATCGACGGCGTTTTCCATTAATTTGTCGAGCAGCTGAACTATAAGCTCGGGGGCCAAGTAAAGCTGATAGGCGTCGGGCAGCCGCGGCGCTTCAATTCGACAGCCGATGCGGTGGCCGGGGTAGGTATCCTGGTAGGCGGCGGTCAAATCGCGCACCAGTTGGTCCAAAGCCACAGCTTCGCGCTCGGCGCGCGCAATGCTGGCTTCTATTCGACTGACCTGGCTCATGGCGCTAACCAGACGGCTCAACCGCTCCGTGCCTTGGCGGGCGCGTTCGCTGTAGGTTCGGGCCTCCTCGGAGAGCGGTTGGTGATCCAGGTTGTCGAGCGAACTGCGCACCACGGCTAGTGGGGTGCGCAGTTCATGGGAGAGTTTACC
>CAZKCY010000046.1:0-10946 GCA_964551155.1 uncultured Marinimicrobium sp.
ACGTTGCCAATGCACTCGAAGGAATAGTCCACGCCGCCCTCGGTCAGCTCGACAATGACCTCTTGGATGGGCTTGTCGTACTCTTTAGGGTTTATGCAATCAGTGGCGCCGAGTTTGCGCGCCAAATCGAATTTGCGCTCGTTAATGTCTACGGCAATGATTCGCCCGGCTTGGGCCATAGTGGCGCCAATGATTGCCGATAAACCGATGCCGCCCAAGCCGAAAATCGCCACGCTCGCGCCCGCCTCGACCTTTGCGGTATTGAGTACCGCCCCCATGCCGGTGGTGACGCCGCAGCCCAGCAGACAAACCTCTTTCAAGGGCGCCTCGGGATTGACCTTGGCGAGCGATATTTCCGGCAGTACGGTGTATTCGGAAAAAGTCGAGCAGCCCATATAGTGGAAGATCGGCTGACCGTCTTTGTAGAAGCGAGTGGTGCCGTCGGGCATTAAACCTTTGCCCTGGGTGGCGCGAATTTTCTGGCACAGGTTGGTTTTGCCCGAGAGGCAGAATTTGCACTCGCCGCATTCGGGGGTATACAAAGGAATGACGTGATCGCCAACCGCGACACTGGTTACCCCTTCACCCACTTGTTCAACTATGCCGCCGCCTTCGTGGCCGAGAATGGCAGGGAAGTTGCCTTCCGGGTCGTTTCCGGAGAGAGTGAAAGCATCGGTATGACAGACACCTGAGGCGACAATCCGTACCAGGACTTCACCGGCCTTGGGCGGCATTACGTCGATTTCCTCTACCGACAGAGGTTGACCGGGGCCCCAGGCGATAGCGGCTTTGGATTTGATCATTAAAAAACTCCTAGGTAACAGTGAAAGTATAGTTTCATTGTGGTGGCTGTTTGCCTGCCTTGCCAGATACAAACCGATTAAACTCTGGTACGCAGCAACCACAGCGCCAGTTCACGAGTGGGAATTAGCTGAAAACCGAGAATGCAGGCATAGCCGCAATCAGCGGCTGAGAGGAGTTTAGTGGCGGCTGTCTAGGGGCTCGGCGGGGCCGGCCAGCAAAGGCGGAATTGGGCAGTCGAGGCCATCGGCCAGGGCGCGGAACAGCTCGGCCTCAAGGGCCGTGATTTGCCGGTCGCAAGTAATAGCCGCGGCGAGCGCTTTCAACAGCGCCGGTTTTTCAAGCGGTTTGAGGCGCCGCAGCCGCTCCAGCGCTCGCTCAAGTTGTGGAAGTTTGATTTGATCTCGGGCCACTAGATTTAGCTCGGTCAGCGGCAGCTGCGCTCGGGCGGCGTCAAAAGCTGACTGGGCCGTGGCCTGATCACTGGCACCGGCATGAGCCGTGATTGACAGAAGTAGTTGGCACTCGCTCTGGCAGAAGCGCAGCTTAAGCGCCGATTGCACTCCTTCCGAAGGCTCCAGGTTGTGCCGAAGTATCTGTGCCAGGGCCCATTCCATCAGGCTGATCCGGCCATCGGCGGCAATCAATTGATCGACCAGGGTTTTAAATTGTCGATACTGAGGTTCGGAGAGCTGTTTTAGTGCAGGCAGAGCCAGCTCCAGCAGCGGCAGGCGACTGTCCGCCTGCACCTGGTGTGTGGCTTCGATCAAAGGCCGCAGTGCCTGCAGGTCGCGTTGATCGAGTCGCTGCTGCAGCGCTTCCCACTGTTGCTTTTGGATGTCGGAATCGCTGGCGAGCAAAAGACCGAATACTAACGCGCGGGCGCTGGAAGGCTCTTGAGCGGCTTCCTTAAGTTTGGAGTCCAGTTCATTGAGGAGTTTCCGCGCCCGTTGAAGATGTTGGGGCCTGGCCTGTCCAATGGCCGCAAGGCCGGCGGCAATAATCGAGCCCGCGGGTAAATCCCCGCTCTGGAAGCCGGTGGTCGCACCGGTTTTTTCGGTTGTATCGGTTTGCGCCTGAACCGCTTCGCGCTCTTCACTAGTGTCCCAGCGGGGTTCAATTCGCTTGATGCGCTCCTCCAGCGGCGGGTGGGTCGCCATCAGCCGGCTAAAGGCGCTGCTCATGGCTTGGCCGAAATACATATGGCTGAATTCGGCCGCATCGGAGGCTTGCAGCTTGGAGCCCTGGGGATAGCCGGCGATGCGTTTGAGCGCTCCAGCAATGCCGTCGGGGTTGCGGGTAAACTGAACTGCCGAGGCGTCGGCGAGAAATTCTCGCTGACGGCTGACCGCAGCCTTGATCCAGTTGCCGAAAAAGGTGCCGGTGTAACCAATCACGATCAACCCCAGCCCCACCGCCATGAACGCCATCTGCGAATTGTTGCGGCTTGAGCGGCCGATGCTGCGGTAGTAGGAGCCGCGCAACAGCATGTGCCCCAAGAGCCCGATCACCAGTATGCCGTTGAGCAGCGCCACCAAGCGGATATTTAAGCGCATGTCGCCGTGAAGGATGTGGCTGAATTCGTGCGCGATAACGCCTTGGAGTTGGTCCCGGTCGAGCTGTTCAATCGCGCCCCGGGTAATACCTATAACCGCATCCTGTGGGTTGTGGCCGGCGGCAAAGGCGTTGATGCCCGCCTCGTCCAGCAGATACACCGGCGGCACCGGCGTGCCCGAGGCGATGGCCATTTCCTCCACCACATTGAGCAGCTTGCGTTGGTCGGCATCGGCGTTAGTGCCATTGAGCAGCTTTCCGCCGAGGGATTCGGCTACCGCTTTGCCGCCCCCGCGCAGCTGAACAAATTTGAACAAGCTGCCCAGCATTACCGCAACCAAGACCACCAGGGCAATAGTGCCCAAGGCTTGCCAGCCCACCAAATCGATCAGCCGGTTCCAGAATCCCTCGCCGGTCTGGCCAGCCTTGACGCCTTGGCTGTTGATATCGACATAGAACATGGCCAGCGCGAAGAGTGTGGTGGTAATCGCAATCAACGACAGCACCGCCAGGGTCAGCAGAATCACCAGCCGCCGGGTGTTGCGCCGAGCTATGTCCTGGTGCTCAAAGAAATTCATCGGCGGGCTCGCTTAACAACTATCAGAAAGAGACCTTGGGGGCTTCTTGGATGGCTTCGCTATCCTCGAACTCCAACAGGGCGGCGTCTTCTCTGTGACCGAATATCGGGGCCACTATCACTTGTGGAAAGCTTTGCCGGTAAGTGTTGTAGGTCATAACGGCATCGTTGAATGCCTGGCGGGAAAAGGCGATTTTGTTTTCGGTGCTGGTCAGCTCTTCGGTCAGCTGCATCATGTTCTGGGAAGCTTTCAGGTCGGGATAGGCTTCCATGACCATGTTCAGCCGACCCAGGGCGCCGGCCAGGGAATTTTCGGCGCCGCTCAGTTGAGCCATGGCGTCTTTGTCGCCGGGCGCTGCTCTGGCCGCATCCAGCCCCGCCATGGCTTGGTTGCGCGCCTGGGTCACAGCTTCCAGAGTTTCCCGCTCATGGCTGAGGTAGGCCTTGGCGGTTTCGACCAGATTCGGGATCAGATCATAGCGGCGCTTGAGCTGCACTTCGATCTGGGCGAAAGCGTTCTGAAAACGGTTTTTCAGCGCCACTAGGCGGTTGTAGATTGCGATGCTGTAGAACACCAGCAGCGCCAGAATAACCAGTATGACAATGGTAGAGATATCCATTTCAAGTCCTTATTGTTGTTGGTGACTGAAGTTTATTTTGGATTTTGGTCAAGCTTTGCTAATCGATATATTCAAATACTCGCACCACTTTCCTCACTCCGCCGGTATGGCGGACTATGTCGGTGATGCGATCAGCCTCGGTGCGCGAGACCAGGCCCATCAGATAGACGATGCCGTTTTCGGTAATCACATCCACGCGGCCGCCTTCAACGTCGCGACTGGCAAGCAGTTTGGTTTTTACCTTGGTGCCCAGCCAGGTGTCGTTGGTGCGCTCCAGCAAAGAGATTGGAGCCTGGACTTCCAGCTCATTGTGCACCTGGCGCACATTGTTGATTTTGCTTACCGTTCTGCCCGCCAGCTCGCGCAACTCGTTGTTGGGCACCTGGCCCACGAGTAGCACCACGGCGTTGTAGCTGTGGACTTCGATGGGCGCTTGTTTCAGCTTTTCATGAGTCTTGTCGAGATTGACGCTGGCAATGGTTTCAATCTGGCTATCGTCAATCTTGATGCCCAGGGTGCGTTTGCCCGGATTCAGTTCAATCGGTTCACTGGTGGTGACCCCCACCAGTGTCGAGCAGCCGTTCAATAAACCCAGCAACGCGGCCAAGAGGGCGATGGAACCCAGAATACGAAGCATTACGAGTGACTCCCGAAAAGTTGTTGTTCGATTAAATCACAGAGACAGAAAATCGTCAGCAGTTGCACTTCGTGCACCCGAATTCTCGAACTCAAAGAGGCTCGCAGTTCTATGTCGCGATTGTCCAGCAGGGCCGCGGCATCACCACCGTCGCCGCCGGTCAAGGCCACCACTCTAATGTCTCGGTCATGGGCGGCGCTGATGGCCTGGAGCAGATTGCCGGCGTTGCCTGTGGTGGTCAACAGCACCAGAATATCGCCCGGCTGGCCCAGTGCCCGCACTTGCTTGGCGTAGATGTCATTAATGCTGTAGTCGCTGGCAATTGCGGTTTGGGTGGTAAAATCCGTACCCAAACTGAAAGACGGCAAACTGGGGCGCTCCTGTTCGAAGCGGTTGATCAGACAAGAGGTAAGAATTTGGGCCTGGGCCGCGCAGACTCCGTTGCCACAGGTCAGGATCTTGTTTTCGTTGAGCAGCGCCTGGACCATCACTTCGCTCGCATGCACGATTTGCGGCGCAAGACTTTCCCCGGTTTGCATTTTGGCCTGAATACTTTCGTGAAAAAGGTTAATAACCCTTTGATCCATAACTGCTGTTCCGCTTGGGAGTGAATTGGGTTAGGCGGCGCCGAACGCATTAGGTAGCCAGTCAATGGCCGCGACATCCAGCCCGCGATTGAAGGCAATGATATCGAAACGGCAGGCCACGCGCTCGGTCAATCGATGCTGGAGCAAGTAGAGTTGGGCGGCTCTGAGCAACTTCTGCTGCTTGCGTGCGTCCACACTTTCGGCGGCACTGGCGAAGCGGCTGTTGCGTCGCAAGCGCACTTCAACAAACACCAACGTCTCGCCCTGGGTCATAATTAAATCTATTTCGCCCGCTTTGCACCTGTAATTGCGGGTCCTGGGAAGTAACCCTTGGTCTGTTAAAAAAGCCTCTGCCAGCACTTCAGCGCGTTGGCCGTCGCCGGCCGTACTAATCCCTTTGGCCTTGGTCTTCCATAGTGTCATAGCGTTAGTCCCTGGTACCGGTGGCGAGTGCCGGGGCTATAGGGCGAGCGGTGCCCTGCTGAAACTGAGCCCAGATCTGCTCACGCTCTATCCGCCCTCCAGGCATTAGCTGCAGCGCCCCAGTAGCGCCGTAGAGCCGGGCTCGGGTAACCTGCTCAAGCTGGGGCAGGCGCGGGAAAAGGTGGAAAGCGTCGACCCCCAGAGCATGCAGGCGACTGTAAATGGCTGAACTGCGGACATGCTCGTCAATAACACGTTTTTCCGAATCGCTTTCATCGAACAGCCAGGGCATGGTATTGAACACTATGCCGTTGAGGTCGCGATTGGTCTTGCTGTCTTGAACCCCACTGTAAATATGGCTGGTGGCGTAGACCGGCACATCGCTGGCGTAGTGAAACGCCAGAGTGGGCTTGATTTGCCGACCTTGCTCGGGGTTGGCAATCAAAAAAATCATGTCGAGATCCTTGCGCCGGCGGGGCTCGAATTCCAGCTGGGCGCCGAACAACCGCTGCAACTCCTGGCGCCGGGCTTGGCTATCGTCGATCAGCAGGGCTCGCTGAATCATCTCGGAGTAGCTACCGTTGTCGACAAAATAATTGCTGCTAACCACCTCGCCGCCTTGAGCTTGCCATTCCTGAGTGAAGGCCTGGGCGCTGCGCAGACTCCAGTCGCGGTCGGGGGCCATCAGCAGGGCGAAACGGTGGCCGTCCAGATAGGCCTGCCGGGCTACTTGGCGGGCTTCGTCTTCGGCCGCCAAGCCGAACTGATAGAAGCCCTCAGGCGTTTCCAGATTGGCCGCCGATCCGTAAGGGGTTTCAGTGTAGTTGAGCGTCAATATCGGAACTGGCAGCTCTTCTAATTGAGCCAGCGTGCGAACCTTGTCTTTGTCGAGCGGGCCTATTACGAACTCGGCGCCCTCGGCAACGGCCTGCTGATACAAGCTAAGGATATCAGTCTCGCCCGCGCTATCGTATTGGCGGATATAAGGCACCTGGCTTTGTTCTGGTAGGGCCTGATAATAGGCCGCAAGAATGCCGTCGCGCACGGCTTCTCCGGCTTGTGCCAGGTTGCCCTGCAAGGGCAGCAGCAGCGCGACCTGGCGAGGCTGCTGCTCAATCAATTGGCGCAGTAGCTGCAAATCTTTCGGCGGGTGCTGGCTAGCCGGGTGTTGGGGCCAATCGCGCTGCCAAGCTTCCACCCGGCGCAATTGGCGTTCCAGGTTGGTCTGGTTGTTCTTGCTCAGAGCCGCAAGGCTATACCAGCCCTCAAGGGTGCGGCTGGAGGCACGCTCACTCAACTCTTCCAACTGGGCAAAAGACAGCGTCATTAGGTTTTGCCAAATGGCTTCACGGTTTTTGGCTTCGGCCTGTTCGTCATTTAATAATGCGCCCAGAGTGATGCGCTCGGAAACGCTGGCGGGGATTTCTCCTTGACGCTCGAACAGCTGGGCGCGCAGTCGGCGCAGGGAAATTTCCTGTTCCGGAGCCAGAGTCTGCCACTGTTGTTCCAGGCGGGCGTTGGTTAGAATGCTTTCGGCCAGTAGGTAGGAGCCGTCTTCCAGCGCCAGCTCAGCGAGCAGTTGACTGTGGGTAACAAAGTTGGCGGTGCCCAGACTGTCGCTGTCCAGGGAGGCAAGCAAGTTGCGAGCGCGGGTGTTTTCGTGCTGTTCGACCAACAGTTCGGCCGCCGCCAGCAGGTAATTTTCTCGCTCCGGAGATTCGCTATTGCGGGCCCGGTCTACCAGTTGCTTGATTTTGGCTTCGATTTCTTCGCTGCTGAGCGAGCCCTCCAATTGGGAGGCATCGGGTTCGGGCGGAGCGCTTGCGCAGCCTGCAAACAATAGCGCTGCCAAGAGCAGCAACAGGCAGTAAATTCCCCGATTCGGCATAACTTGAAACTCCTGGAGGCGGGCGCTGCCGGCCTTAAACGACTTTGACATTTTAAAATGCCGAGGTTGGACAAAAAATACCGGTGCCAATTCTTTAAGAGGCCGGAGTTAAGCTCTTAGATTAAAACCCAACAGAGGCAATCTATGCATACCGACTCAGCGCCCCAGGGCAGGCTCTATGTGGTGGCTACGCCGATTGGCAATTTGGGCGATATGGTACCGCGAGCGATAGAAATTCTACAAACGGTAAACCTTATCGCCGCCGAAGATACCCGCCACAGCGGGAGACTTCTGTCACATTTTTCGATTGAAACTCCCTGTATCGCCTATCACGACCACAGCGATGAACAGCGCACCGCTCAGTTGGTGGCGCGATTGGCCGCGGGGGAGGACGTAGCGCTGATTTCCGACGCCGGTACCCCGCTGGTGTCGGACCCCGGCTATCGCCTGGTGCACGCCGCCCGCGCACAGGGTATCGCCGTGATACCGATTCCCGGCCCCTGCGCCATGGTAGCCGCTTTGAGCGCTTCGGGTTTGCCTTCAGATCGCTTTTCTTTTGAAGGGTTCCCTCCGGCTAAGGCGGGAGCTCGTAGGCGCTGGCTGGAAGCCTTAGCGGGTGAGTCGCGCACCCTGATTTTTTACGAGGCCCCGCACCGGGTGTTGGAGTGTTTAGGCGATATGGCTCAGGTGTTCGGCGAGCATCGCCCAGCGGTTATGGCGCGCGAGCTCACCAAAACCTTTGAGACCATTAAGGGTGCGCCGCTGGTGGAATTGGTGGAGTTTGTCGCCGCTGACACCAATCAGCAGCGCGGCGAGATAGTGCTGTTGGTACAGGGGGCGCCGGCGCGCGAGACCAGCGAAGTGGACCTTGAGGCTGAAAGGGTGATGACCATTTTGCTGGAAGAGTTGCCGCTCAAACAGGCCGCGGCCCTGGGGGCTAAAGTCACCGGGCTGAAAAAAAACCTCTTGTATCAGTGGGCCTTGGAGCGGCGCGGCTGAGCCGCTCCAAGTTCTCTGGTTAAAACCTCAAGGTTCCTTGCAGCGCAAGGCTGCGGGGGCGCTCGTAAAAAGCGTAGTAAGCCGTGCCGGTACCCTGGGTCATTACCGTTGCCACCGGCAGGCCGTTGGCGTAGCTGACAATTGCCTCATCGGTCAGGTTGCTGCCGATCAGCGCCAGCTCCCAACGCTCGCTTGGGCCGCTCAGTGCGAGGCGGGCATTTATCTTGAGGTAGGATTCTTGGCGCATGCGCGGGTCCAGCGTGGGCGAGGTCAGATAGTCATCGCTGTAGATCAAATCCAGCGTGCTGCCAAGCTTCATATCGGCCAGTTGGACAATATGGTTGAGGCTGAGATTGCCCTGCCACTCGGGAGTGAACTCCCGGGTTTTGCCGCTGGCATCGCATTGGGCTTGGCCCGGTGCCTGGCCGAAATAACATTGGGCGGTAGGGAACTGGTCGTACTCAAAATCGAGCCAGGCCAGGCCGCCATTTAAGCTTAGAGTTTCGGTAATCAGCCAGCGTCCATCCAGCTCCAGACCGCGGGTAGTGGCGGCTGCGGCGTTGGTGACGTTAAAGCTGAAGGCGCCGTCAAACTGGCTGGTTTGCAGGTCGGTAAATTCCGATTGAAACAGCGCCAGGTTTAGTTCCGCAGCGCCTCCGGCGAGACTGAACTTGCCGCCCAATTCGAAGTTTTTTACTTCTTCATCATCGAACTCGAATACCCCGGTAATGGGACTGGGAGTGCCGCTGACGGCGTTATACGCATTTTGTACCGCCGGGTCTGGGTGCGAGTTGGAGCGCACATCAAAACCGCCAGATTTAAAACCCGTGGTATAGCTGGCGTAGACCATATCGGTTGAGTTCAAATCGTATTGCAGGATTATCGAGGGGGTAAAACTCGATTCGCGCCGGCTGTCAGAGATGGTTTCGTAAGGTTCGATGTTGAACAGTCCAAAGAGTCCATTGTAAGGATCTGTTGGTCCCGCTACCGGACGTTCGACCCCGTTCGCGCTATGGAATTGTCTGCGGCTGGCGGTTTTGTCCTCTTCAGTAAACCGGCCCCCGATAACCAGCCGAAGATCATCCTTCAGGCTCCAAGTGAATTGGCCAAAGAGTGCGGCTATATCGGTTTGCTGAGCAAAGTCGCGGTTGCTGGATGAATTTTCCAGCAGCATTGCGCCCGGCCCGACACTCGCGGTTAGTGCGGGAGGTAAGAAGCTGCCTTGAGGAATGCCAATCGCATCGGCAAAATCCAGCTCACTGCTTTGAAAAAAGACCCCGCCCAAATAACTGAGCTTTTGATCCAGTGGCGATGCCAGGCGCAACTCCTGGCTCCACTGGCTATAGTCCTCCTGGGAGAGAATGTCGATCAGCGGAACTCCGATAAAGTCGCAATCGCACAGTTCTTCGTAATTGTAACTGTTGTAGCCCGTGACCGAGGTTAAATTCAGCTCCCCCAGCTGAGTTTCGATATTCAGAATGCCGTGTTGGCTGTCGTTGAAGCTGAAGTCGCCATTGGATTGGCGGACAAAATCCTGCTCGGTATCCAGCTGATAGACGCGGGCCCCGCCGCTCAATTGAGCACTTAGGGCAGCGAGGACCTGGGAGTAGGCGAGGGTTGGACGACCGGGAAGATCAATAGTGGCCGGGTGAATCGCTTCGATATTGCGGCCCTGGCGATCAAAGCTTGCGTCTTCTAGCTTTAAACTGACATCCCAGTTCTCGTTCGGCTGCCAGGCAAGCATAGCGCGCATCACCCGGTCTTCTTCGTAAGCTTCGTCGCGCTCAAGGGTGGCGTTGTACATATAGCCGTCCATGCGCCGGTCGAGAATCGCCAGACGCCCTTGAAGCTGATCGTTCAAAGGTCCCGATACAATGGCACGCCAGTCCCGCTCGCCGTGCTCGGGCGCATAGAGAGCGCTCAATTCGGCCATAAATTCGTCGGTGGGCGAGGCGCTGGTGATACTGATCGCGCCCGCGGTGCTGTTTTTGCCGAACAGTATGCTCTGGGGGCCGCGCAGTACCTCGACTCGTTCGATATCCAGTAGGGGTGCCCGAGACAGTTGGGCCCGACCAAAATGGACGCCATCCACAAACATGGCAGCCGACTGCTCGAAGCCCTGATTGACTCCGGAACTTATGCCGCGAATGGAAATGGTGGTGCCTATGCCGGTTTGGGTCATATTGAAGTTTGGAATATAGTCCGCCATTCGTTCCACCCCTGTGTTACCGGCCGCATCGAGTTTGTCGCCGGAGAGGGTGTTGACCGAGATGGGCACATCGCGCAGGCTCTGCTCTCGCTTTTGGGCGGTAACCAGCACTTCCTCCAGGGTCGGAGATTGCGCCATGGAAGGAGCCGCCCAACAGAGGGTCAGAGCCAGAGACAGTCGTTTGAGGGTAGTCTGAGTCATTGGAATCCCCTTTTTATTGCTTTTTTGTCGAAGGTGGTTCTAGGGCCTGAGGCGCAAGAATCATTTTTCGGTTCGGGAGCCCGCAGGTCTCGCCGACACCCTTCCGCGCTGCGTTTATCAAAAAGCTTGATTAAGGCGCGCTCGCTCCCTGGGAATAACGCTAAGTTTACTTGGAAAATACCTTTTTTCGATAACAACTGGCAGCTAAAGCAAGGAATTACAGGAACAATTTTTTATCCGTGTGAACCCTTGCGCTTTTTTGGGCCCGGGGTTAATCTTCGGCCTCGGAGTCGGCTCGGCAGTCGCTTCGGTGATAGTGACTCGCGCTTTGGCGCTTTTCTCTGCGCCGGGGAGGAAAGTCCGGGCTCCATAGGGCAGGGCGCCAGGTAACGCCTGGGGGGCGCGAGCCCACGGAAAGTGCAGCAGAGAGCAGACCGCCGATGGCTTCTT
>CAZKCY010000047.1:0-3089 GCA_964551155.1 uncultured Marinimicrobium sp.
CGCGATGATGGTCACGAAGTCTCCCTGCACGACGGTCGCCGGATCAGTATTGGCACCCGCAACCTGGGCGCCGACGGTCAGATTATTCTGCTGACCGACCAAACCGAAACCCGTCGCCTGCAGACCGAACTCAGCCGCCACGAGCGCTTGTCGGCGCTGGGCAAAATGATGTCCGCTCTGGCGCATCAGATTCGCACGCCTCTGTCGGCGGCCATGCTGTATTCCGGGCATTTGTGTAACCCCAGTTTGCCCGAAGGGCGCCGCCAGCAGTTTGCTGAGAAGATTTCCGGTCGACTCAATCATATTGAGCGTCAGGTTCAGGACATGCTGCTGTTTGTTAAAGGCGAGCTGCCCTTGAGTGATTTGCTCAGCGTGTCGGAGTTGCAGTTGGGGCTGGAAGAAGCCATGGAAGTGCCGCTGATGACCTCCAAGTCTCATTGCAGTTGGGACGTGAATGGGCGCGAATATTATTTGCAGTGCAACCGCGAAGCCTTGATTGGCGCGCTGTTGAATCTGGTTAACAACGGTATTCAAGCAGTGGGTACCGGCGCGCAATTGCAAATGCAGTTCGCCGCGCATGAACGTGACGGTGTCGCTTGTTTGGCCATAACTTTGAGCGACCGAGGCCCCGGCATAGCGCCGGAGCTGATGCCGAATTTGGGCGACTTGTTTGTGACCACAAAATCTCAGGGCACGGGTCTCGGATTGGCGGTGGTCAAAGCCGTGGCCCGCGCTCACCGAGGCTGGTTTGATCTCGAATCCCAGCCGGGGCAGGGCACTCGCGCCCGCCTGATATTGCCGTTGGCAAAAGTGTAATCATTTTAATACGGAGAAGACCCCATGGCTCTGGCCGCGCATCAACAAGCTACCGACTACGCCCCTAAGATTCTGGTTGTCGAAGACGACAGCAATCTGCGTGAAGCGCTGTGCGATACCCTGCAGTTGGCGGATTACGACGTTTTGGAAGCCGACAGCGGCGAAGAAGCGCTGCGCTTGTTGGCGTTGGACGCTGAAATCCGGATGATTGTTTCCGACATCAACATGGGCGGCATGAGCGGCCAGGATTTGCTGAAAGAAGTGAAGCAGACTTACCCGCAAATTCCCATGCTGTTGATTACCGCTTACGCCAGTATCAGCCAGTCGGTGGATGCCATTAAGCAGGGCGCGGTGGATTATCTGGTCAAACCTTTCGCGCCCCAGGTGTTGGTGGAAACTTTGGCGCGCCACTTGGGTGTGGCTCAGTTTGGCGGCGACGAGCCGGTGGCCGAGGCGCCTTCTAGTCAGCAGTTGCTCAATCTCGCCCGGCGGGTGGCGCAATCTGATTCCACGGTTCTAATCGTGGGTGAATCGGGTACCGGTAAAGAAGTTCTGGCGCGCTATATTCACAATGCGTCCAACCGCGCCAATCAGCCTTTTATTGCCATCAACTGCGCCGCTATTCCCGAGAATATGCTCGAAGCCATGTTATTCGGTCACGAAAAAGGTGCCTATACCGGCGCGCATTCCAGTGCACCGGGCAAGTTCGAACAGGCCGATGGCGGTACTTTATTGCTGGATGAAATTTCGGAAATGGACATAGGCCTGCAAGCCAAGCTTTTGCGGGTTCTGCAGGAGCGGGAGGTCGAACGCCTGGGTGGGCGCAAAACCATCAAGTTGAATGTGCGGGTTATCGCCACTTCTAACCGCGATATGCGCACTCAAGTTGTGGAAGGCAAGTTTCGGGAAGATCTCTACTATCGTTTAAGTGTGCTGCCTTTGCAGTGGGCACCGCTGCGCGATAGGCGCGAAGACATAATACCGCTCGCAGAAAAGTTGTTGCACAAACACGCGCTGAAACAAAATCGTGCCGCGGTCAGCTTGTCAACCGATGCCAAGCAGGCCATGTTGAGCTATTCCTGGCCGGGCAATGTGCGCGAGCTGGATAATGTGATGCAGCGGGCGTTGATACTCCAAGTTGGAACCAGCATTCAAGCGCCGGATTTGGCCTTGGAAGGCACCGGTATTTACAGCGAAAAACCGGATTTGCTGCAAGCGGCTGCTCAGGCGGCGCGGCAGAGTTCCGAGCGGCGTCAGGTGAATCAAGACGTTGAATCGGGCTTTAGTTCGGCAACAGTACCGGAAGCTAATTCCGTATTGGTATCGGCAAGTAATCCGCTTGTACAGGCTCAGGAATCTTTCGCTGAGCAGGGCAAGCCTGCACTGGGCAGCGACCTTAAGCAGCGTGAATACGAAATTATTATCAATACCCTTAATGGCGAGCGAGGCAGCCGGAAAAAAACCGCCGAGCGCCTCGGTATCAGCGCCCGCACGCTGCGCTATAAAATCGCACGGCTGCGCGAAGAGGGCTTTGCTATAGATGGCCGCTGAAGCTACCTAAAAGGACCTACTTATACTAAGGTTTTTGGAAGTGGCGAATTTTCGCCTTAATCCAAATAACACTGGCAATAATCACGACAAAACCTTTATAGTCCCGCTCTATAGGGCGGGCTCCTTCCCCTATTGTTAGCTTAAGATTCTCTAGGCGTTGCCATATAACCAGGTTGGTTTTTCTGGGTGAAAAATTTGTTGTTTCGTTATAAAACGCCGGAACCAGATATGAAAGACTCGCTTTTGCATGCCAAGAGCAAGGCTAGGTTTCGTCACAGCGCTTGGGCTACCGCTTTTGGCGCGCTTATCCTTGGTTGTGTTTTGGTAGGAATGCATTTCTACCATAAGCAGCAGTTTTTCAATGCGACCCTGACCGTCAGCGACTTTGGTTTTGCCAATGACGATTTGCTCAAGGGTTATCTACACCTGCGCCTGGCAGATGAGCCCAACTCGCCCTGGGATGCTGACCGGGGGTTGATACTTTTAGAAGGTTCACTTGCCGAATACCGACGGCTTATCGAGCTCTCGGAAGTCCAAAATATCCCTCAGGTTGATCAACAACTTACCGAGTTTTCCCGCCAGCTTCTAGAATTTGATCACATGCTGGAGAATCTTCGCAGCGGGTCGAATTTTAACGCAAGTGATTTAAGCCCTGAGGTGCTGCAACTCAACCGAATGGCGGTAGAACTCGATCGAGCCTTGCGCGATTCGGTATTGCGGAT
>CAZKCY010000047.1:3099-10847 GCA_964551155.1 uncultured Marinimicrobium sp.
CTGGAGTTTCTGGGCCGCGGTTGCAGTGTCAGTTGCGCTTTTGCTGATACTTTTCGCGCTTATGGCACGCACAGAGCGTGCTCGTAGTGCCATTGAACACAAGATACTTGTTAGCGAGACTCTGGCTCGGGAGTACGCTCAGGAATTAGCGATAACCCTTGAGAACATTACCGACGGCTTTTTTACGCTGGATCGTCAGTGGCGCTTTACCTTCGTCAACAGTGAAGCCGAACGCTTGTTGCAAAAAAACCGCGAGCAGCTTCTGGGTGTGACAATTTGGGAGGCTTTCCCCGGTTCAGAGGAGAGCAAATTCGGCATTGAATATCATCGCGCGGTCAAGGAGCAGGGAAAAGTTTCTTTTGAAGCCTATTATCCCGGTTTGGAGCTTTGGTCTCGGGTAAGCGCCTACCCAACTCCCGAAGGGCTGGCAGTGTATTTTCAGGATGTAACGGAGACGCACAGAAAAGAGCATCAGTTGCGCCTGCTGGAAACTTGCGTCAGCCATATGAACGATATGGTTTTGATTACCGAAGCCGAGCCCCAGGATGAACCGGGTCCGCGCATTGTATTTGCCAACGAGGCGTTTGTTTCCCATACCGGCTACTCCCTGGATGAGGTGCTGGGACGATCACCGCGCTTTTTGCAGGGGCCCAAAACTCAACGCCAAGAGCTCGATCGGGTGCGTGCCGCTATGAAGCGTTGGCGGCAGGTGCGGGTTGAATTGATTAACTACACCAAATCCGGCGAGGAATTCTGGGTCGAAATGGACCTGGTGCCGATTGCCGACGCCCAGGGCTGGTATACCCATTGGGTGGCTGTGCAACGGGATGTTACCGAGCGCAAGCAAGCCGAAGCCGAGCGGGCGCGAATGCTTGAACTCGAGCAGGAAACAAAGATCGCCGAGTTGTCGAATCGAGCCAAATCGAAATTTTTGGCAACCATGAGCCACGAGATCCGCACGCCCATCAATGGCATCCTGGGTATGACGGAAGTGCTGCAGGAGTCCAGTCTCAAGTACGATCAGGAAGAGGTCGTCGAGGTGATTAGCGACTCGGCCAAATCTCTTTTGGCGATAGTCGATGACATTCTTGATTTTTCCAAGATTGAAGCCGGTAAGCTGGAGCTCGAAGCGTCTTCTTTTTCACTTTTCAAGGTCGTAAAAAGTGTTGCCCGAATGCTCGATCGGGTAGCGGAAAACCATTCAGTGGAGCTGACGCTGTTCACTGATCCAAGATTGCCCGATGGAGTAGAGGGCGATGAACTGCGCCTGCGTCAGATACTTCTTAATCTGCTCAGTAATGCGCTTAAATTTTCCCGCCGGGAGGATGCAGGCGGGCGAGTGGCTTTACAGGTTTATCTGCTCGAGCAAGACGCGGAGGAAGTGCTGGTCGAGTTTCGAGTTGTGGACAATGGTATCGGCATGACCGAAGAAACCTTGGGCCGACTGTTCAGTCCGTTTGTACAGGCCGACGCTTCCACAACGCGTCATTATGGCGGCACCGGCTTGGGCCTAACCATCACCCGAAATTTGGTCGAGCTGATGAAAGGTGACATCAAGGTCGCCAGTCAGCGCGGTGTCGGCTCCGAATTCCGGGTGCGCCTGCCCTTTGCGTTAAGTGACGCAGTCAGCCTCGACGAAGAACTCCCGGATTTGAAAGGTTTGAGTTGCGTATTGTTGGATTGCGACAATGGCCTTGGAGAGGATTTGGCGACCTACCTGGTGGCTTCTGGGGTTATTGTAAAGCGGCTCGAAGCACATATGGAATCGAGGCAAGCAGACGAATTGAATCCGGAAGATTTCGATTTGGTGGTGCTGGATCATAGAGGTCAATGTCTAACCGAGGAAGAGTACGCTTCCAAGCTGGGAAAGTTTTGCCACGCCAAACTTCCATGCCTGGTCATAGCTCGAGGGCGCCGTCGAACACCTCGTTGGGAAACTCAGAACCGTCTCTCGATTGACGGAAATCTATTGGATGGGGCAACTTTTCTTCGTGCGGTTCATACTGCTATTTACGCTGAGCCCGAAAGTCGGGTAACCCAACCTTACTCGAGTAACGCTGAACCGGCCATCGAATCGCGTGAGTCGAACCCAACTCAAGCTCGGCGAATTCTGGTGGCAGAGGATAATCAGACCAACCAAAAGGTCATCCTGCGCCAACTCGAGCTGCTGGGCTACGGAGCAGATCTTGCGGCTAATGGCCGCGAGGCGCTGCATCTCTGGCGCGATGGAAATTACGCCCTGCTGCTGACCGATCTGCACATGCCCGATATGGATGGTTATGAGTTGGTTAAAGCCATCCGGGAGGAGCAACAAAGTGACTCCCAGATCATGCCGATCATCGCTTTAAGTGCTAATGTTCTCGATCGCGAAGAGGGTTCCTGGCGCGCTCAGGGAATCAGCGATTACCTGGTGAAGCCTGCGTCTTTGTCGACCCTCAGAGCTATGTTGCAGCGCTGGTTCCCGGAGGCCGAGTCCGGCAACAGCGGTTTGTCGCCCGAATCCAATGAGGTAGCGCAGGATCTTGGTGGCCGCGCTTTGGAGCTGGATGTGTTACGCGATCTTGTGGGCGAAGATCCGGAAGTATTGAGTGAGTTTCTGCAAGACTTTGGCGCCAACGCCGAGCGGCTGGCGGAAGCAATACGAGCTGCCGCGGCGGCCGGCGATCTGCGCTCACTCGGGGCTGCGGCGCATTCGTTAAAGTCCTCGGCGCGCGCCATGGGCGGCTTGATTCTCGGGGATATCTGCGCCAATTTGGAACTTCTGGCGAAAACCGGACAACGAGAGGAGCTGACTCAAACCTTAAAGAAATTTGAACGGGAGCTTGAGGCCGTCAATCGCTACCGGCATGAGTTGCTGGCGCACTATGAGGCTAAATGAGCGCTACAAACTAAGTTGAAGTTAATGGATCTTATTTGAGGTACTCCTGGGGCTTCCGGGAGATAAGAGGGACAAGTATGCGAGTATCTGCGGTAAACGTTTTGGTCATTGACGATGATGCGTTTATGTTAAAACTCCTCAAACGCTCATTGGAGGGGTTGGGGTTCAGCGCGGTGACCAACTGTACGAGTGGCGCAGAAGCGCTGGCATCGCTTGATGAAAGTGTAGCGCCACCGGAGCTGATCATCCTCGATTTGAAAATGCCCGAGATGGATGGCATAGAGTTTTTGCGGCATTTGGTGCAACGACATTATCCCGGTCATTTGCTGTTGATCAGCGGTGAGGATGAAGTTTTATTGCGCAGTGCGGAAAAATTAGTTGTCGCTCATGGGCTGAACTTGCTGGGGTATTTACATAAGCCCATTGTACCGCGCAGGTTGGGGGAGTTGTTGGCGGCTTTGCCCAACCTGATTCGCACTCCGGGTGAATCGTCGATCAAGCCCTACAGCGCGGAACAATTGGCCGAGGGCATAGCGGGCGGTCAACTGGTCAATTATTACCAGCCCATAGTATCGGTTAAAACGGGTCAGCCGGTGGCGGTAGAGGCATTGGTGCGCTGGCGGCATCCGAAGGACGGTTTAGTGCCGCCCACAGCGTTTATAGGTCTGGCGGAGGAGTCAGGTCTTATTGAGAAATTGGCTGACGCGGTGATCGACCAGGCACTTGCCCAGGCGCAAACATGGAAAAAGCAGAATATTCATCTGTCCATAGGCATAAACCTATCTATGGATAACCTGGTGGATCTGCAGCTGGTTGATCGCCTCAGTGCCAAGGTAGACTCCGCGGGGTTGGACCCCGAAAGCATTATTCTCGAAATCACGGAAAGCCGCGCCATGCGCGAGCCCACCATTACCCTGGACAACCTTACCCGATTGCGCCTGAAACACTTTGTGCTTGCCATTGATGATTTCGGTACCGGCCATGCCACTTTGACTCAGTTGTTGGACTTGCCCTTCAATAAATTCAAGCTGGATCGCAGTTTTGTGCACAATGCCTGGTCGCAGCCGAGAATTAAATCCTTGTTTGATTCCAGTTTGAGTATGGCCAAGCACCTGGGCCTGCAGGTTATCGCCGAGGGGGTGGAAACCCAGGAGGACTGGACCTTTGTGCGCAACAGCCGGTGTGATCAGGCGCAGGGCTATTTGATCGCCAAGCCTATGCCAGCTGAAGACTTTCTGCCTTGGTTTAGAGAGTGGGAAGCTAAGCTGCGCAGGGAACTGGTGCCCGATGAATCCCCCAGCGTCGCCGAAGGAAAAAATATCACCGCTTTGATCATCGATGACAACGAACTGCAGTGCAAAGTCCAGAGTCGCATTCTGCGGGCAGAGAATTACCAAACCGTAACCGCTTCAAGCGGCAAGGAGGCACTGCAAATACTGAGGACTCTGCGGCCCCATGTAATTCTGATCGATGTGGAGATGCCGGATCTAAGCGGCTTGGAAGTTTTGCGGCGCTTGCGTAGAACGACCGTGTTCTCCAAAACTCCGGTGATTATGGTCTCGGGTGTGAACACCAAGAACATAGTGCGCGACAGCATGGAGGCCGGCGCCAACAGCTTTATGGTCAAGCCGTTCGATAAGGCGACATTGCTTGAGCGAGTGCGCAAGGCCTTGAAGCAGGCACCTAAAGCTTAAATGATAGCGCGCCTGCACGGGCTTGAATTTCCCTGTCTCAGTCAGCCGCTTGCCGCGCAGCAAGCGGAACTGTCTCTTGATCCTTCCAGTAGATGCCTAATAAAGCGCCCTTGCCGGCTTGCGACAGGAGTTCTCTGACGGCAAGTCTCTTCCGGCGGCAAAAATTGGCCCATTTTGTGCAGATACCAAGCAAAGAGTCAGTTTGGCCGCAAAACGCCAATTTATTGTCGTAGCGAAGAGATGGTGGATATGAGCAATCGCGTAGATATCAACAATTTATTGCATGAGATGCGCTCTCTAAAATCCCAGACCCAGGCCTTTCAAAAGCCTCAGGGCCTGTCGCCCAATGGGCTTAACCCGGCCGAAAACGGCTTCAAGCCCGAAGCCGCCAAGGACGTGCCCAGTTTTGGCGACGTCATGAGCCAGGCCATCAACAAGGTTAACGACACCCAGAAGGCTTCCGGCGTTCTGGCGCAGGCCTATGAAAGAGGCGAGCCCGGCGTGGACATTACCGACGTAATGGTGGCGTCTCAGAAGGCCAGTGTCTCATTTCAGGCGGCGGTGCAGGTACGCAACAAACTGGTAGAAGCCTACCGCGACATTATGAATATGCCGATCTGACGGCGAACGATTACTAGGGCGATGGTTAACTGACTATGGCAGCTTCGGATATGGCAACGACTGGCGCTGGCGCCGGCGACTCTGGCTCCCCCCGGCGCGGTGCGCGTGCGGGCGGAGATTTAATCGAAGGTTTTGGCAACCTCAATTTATTGCGCCAGGCCGGCTTGATGGTGGGTTTGGCGGCCAGCGTCGCCATAGGTTTCGCAGTGGTGCTCTGGAGTCAGGAGAAAGACTACCGACCCTTATACGGCAGTTTGGACCGGCTCGATTCGGCGGAAGTGGTGTCGATTCTCGAGCAGAACAGCATTCCCTTCAAAATCGAGCCCTCCACCGGCGCGCTGCTGGTCGCTGCCGAGGATGTTCACATGGCACGCCTGCGGCTGGCCGAAGTGGGTATCCCCGGCGAAAAAACCCAGGGTTTTGAGCTGATGGACCAGGAGCAACCCCTGGGCACCAGTCAGTTCGTGGAAGCGACCCGCTATCATCGCAGCATCGAAGGCGAGCTGGCACGCACCATCACCAGTATTCACAGCGTGCGCAGCGCCCGGGTGCATTTGGCGATTCCCAAGCGCTCGGTATTTGTGCGCGATGTGCGCAAGCCCAAGGGCTCGGTATTTCTCGAGGTATTCCCCGGCCGGCAGGTAGAGCCCGCGCAGGTCAAAGCCATCGCCAATTTGGTTGCCTCCAGCATCGCCGAGCTGACGCCGGAAGATGTCACCGTAGTGGATCAGCGCGGCAACTTGCTCTCCACCGGCGAAGAAAACCCGGAGCTGATGTTGGCCGACAAGCAGCGCGGCTATACGCGCAAGGTCGAAGAGCAGATCGCGGATCGCATCAACGGCATACTCTTGCCGGTGGTTGGCAGCGACAATTTTCGGGCTGAAGTGACTGCTGAAATCGATTTTACCGCTGTCGAGCAAGCCGCCGAAACCTTCAACCCCGATTCGCCGGCGGTGCGCAGCGAGCAGATTCTGAACGAGTCGCGCAGCGGCTCCGAGCTGGCGGGCGGGATTCCAGGCGCTTTGACCAATCAGCCCCCGGGCAACGGCGAGGCTCCGGAGCAAATTGATCCCGCAACTGGAGAACCGGTTGGTCAGGCTAGGCCCAACAATGTCCGTGAGCAGGCTACGCGCAACTTTGAGTTGGACCGCACCATCAGCTATACCCGGCATCAGCAGGGTCAGTTGAAGCGGCTCAGCGTTGCTGTGGTGGTCAACGATAAGTTGATACCCGATGGCAACGGGGGGCAAACCTCCGAGCCTTGGACCGACGCTGAGTTGCAACGCCTGGAAACCCTGGTGCGCGATGCGGTGGGTTTCTCCGCGGCTCGCGGCGACAGCGTCAATGTTTTGAACTCTCCGTTTCGGATGGAAGATGTTACCGCCGCGGGTCCGCTTCCAGAGATACCTTTATGGCAGCAGGATTGGCTCTTGGCTTACTTAAAGCCGGCCGCCGGTGTGCTGGTGGTACTGATACTGATTTTTGGGCTTTTACGGCCGGTTTTGAAAAGTCTTTCGCGTACCGGTGGCAGGGTGTCTGAAGAGCAGGAGGCGCGGGAGTTGGCGGCGCTGGAAGCGGCCGGACTGGGCGGGTATGATGGGGCTTCCGATGATACCGTGACGCTCACCGGCGGGGCCTTAGGGCTGCCAGGGCCGGAACAAGGTTACGAGCAGCAACTTAACGCCATCAAGGGCTTGGTGGCCGACGATCCGGGTAGGGTGGCCCAAGTGGTAAAAAGCTGGATCAATAAAGAAGAGTAAGGGCCATGAACAATCCTACCGTACCCAGTAAAAAGGCCGAGCCCCCCAAATCGAATTTGAGTGCCGTCGATCAGGCTGCGATATTACTACTTTCGCTCGGTGAGGCCGATGCGGCCGAAGTGCTAAGGCACATGGGCCCAAAAGAAGTCCAGCGCATTGGCGCCGCTATGTCGCAGCTGAAAAACGTCCAGCAAAGCGATGTGCAAGCGGTGATGGGCAGCTTTCTCGAGGAAGTTCGCACCCTGACCGGCCTGGGTACCGATGCCGACAACTACATCCGCAACATGCTGGTTACCGCCCTGGGCGAGGACAAAGCCAGTGGCTTGATTGATCGCATCCTTTTAGGCGGCAATACCACCGGCCTGGATACCCTTAAGTGGATGGAGGCGCGTTCGGTGGCGGACGTGATCCGCAATGAGCACCCACAGATTCAAGCTATTGTGATTTCCTATCTGGATCCCGACCAGGCCGCCGAGACCCTCGGATATCTGAGCGATAAAATGCGCACCGATATCATGATGCGGGTCGCCTCACTGGATACGGTTCAGCCCAGCGCCCTGCAAGAGCTGAACGATATTCTCGAGCGTCAATTTGCCGGCAATGCCACGTCCCAGACCAAGGCTGTGGGCGGCTATAAAACCGCCGCCGAAATCATGAACCACCTGGACGGCAGTATCGAAGCCGATTTGATGGACTCTATTCGAGAGCTGGACGAGGAAATGGGTAACCAGATCCAGGACTTGATGTTCGTGTTCGAGAATTTAAAAGACGTGGACGACCGCGGCGTACAGATGC
>CAZKCY010000048.1:0-10830 GCA_964551155.1 uncultured Marinimicrobium sp.
TGAAGCCGACACGGCTCAGGCACCCGAAAGCTGGGAGCCAGAGCCGGTTTTGAGCCAAAAGACCTTCACGGTCAAATCCGGGGACAGCCTGTCTAAACTTTTCAGTCGTGCCGGCCTGAACGATCGCGACCTCTATGAGCTGATCAACCAAAGCCCCGAAGCCCGAATTTTGCGGCGCATTATGCCCGGCCACCAAATCACCTTTCACATCGACGAGCAGGGAAAACTGCAGGAACTGGCCTACGACCGCGACCGGCTTAGCAGCCAGAGATTCAAACGCGTCAATGACAGCTTCGTGGCCAACGAACAACTGCGCAAGCCCGAGGTACATCTAGCCTACCGCCAAGCTACCATTAGCAGCTCGGTGTTTGTTGCCGGCCAAGGTGCGGGCCTGACCGACAACTTGATTATGGAGTTGGCCAGCGTATTTGGCTGGGATATCGACTTTGCCTTGGATATTCGTAAGGGCGACCACTTCAGCGTATTGTATGAAGAGCAGTTTCTCGATGGCGAGAAAATCGGCAATGGCGCAATTTTGGCGGCCGAATTCACCAACCAGGGCCGTCACTTTCAAGCGGTTCGCTATACCGACAGCAACAACCAAACTCACTACTACACGCCGGAAGGCGTGAGTATGCGCAAGGCATTTTTGCAGGCACCGGTCGATTTCCGCCGCATCAGCGGTAACTTCAACCCGAACCGTTTGCACCCGATCTTTAAAACCGTACGCCCTCATCGCGGCACCGACTACGCTGCCAATACCGGCACTCCTGTCTGGGCCTCGGGCGATGGCAAGGTGATTGCGTCGGCCTACTCTAAGGCCAACGGCAATTATGTGGTACTCCAGCACGGCAACAACATTCAAACCAAATATCTGCATCTGCACAAACGCCACGTGAAAGTTGGACAAAGAGTGCGACAGAAACAAGTTATCGGAACCGTGGGCTCGACCGGCTACTCAACCGGCCCTCACCTGCACTATGAATTCCTTCTCGATGGCGTGCATCGCAACCCGCGCAGCATAGTGCAGAAGCTTCCCAAGGCAAATTCCATAGCCAAGGCGGAGATGGCGCGCTTCAAGGAACAAACCCAAACTCTGGTGGCTCAGCTGGAGCAGTATCGCCAAGCTACCCAGCTGGCCATGAACGGAGAAAGCAGCAACGGGATCAACTGATCATGACTGACTCCAGTCTATACATCGGCTTGATGTCCGGCACCAGTGCCGATGCCATAGACGCTGCACTGGTTGATTTCAGCGGCGATCAACCAAAACTTCTCGAGCATTATTCGCTCGAACTCGAGCGCGAGGTTCGGGCGGTCATCCATCAACTGGCCCGCCCCGGCGACAACGAAATCGACCGCATGGGCGCCATGGACCATCAACTGGGCGAACTCTTCGCCCAAGCGGTTGGCGAGCTTTTGACCCGCGCCAACCTCAAGCCACAAAAAATAGCCGCCATCGGCAGCCACGGCCAAACCGTTCGTCATAGGCCCCCCAAGCTCAACGAATACCCTTTCAGCCTCCAGATCGGCGACCCCAACATCATCGCTCAGCGCACCGGCATTACCACTATTGCCGACTTTCGGCGCAGAGATATGGCTGCGGGCGGCCAAGGTGCTCCGCTGGTACCCGCCTTTCACGCGGCGTTTTTTCAGGCCGCAGACAAACCCAGAGCGATCGTCAATATCGGCGGCATTGCCAACCTCACTTGGCTGCCCAGTCGCGGCCAGCCACTCGGCTTCGATACCGGACCGGGCAATGTGCTGCTCGATGCCTGGATTCATAAGTACAAAGGTGAGCCCTATGACAGGGACGGCGCCTGGGCGGGCAGCGGTCAATTGGACACCGCCTTGCTTGAACGCCTGCTGAAACACCCGTTTTTCCACCAAACACCCCCTAAGAGCACCGGCCCGGAAGTGTTCAACCTCGACTGGTTGGGAGCCGAATTGGCGAGTCTCGACAAGGAACTTGCGCCTGAAGATATTCAGGCCACCCTGCTGATCTTAACAGCACAAAGCATCGCCGCCGCCCTACAAGGTTTGGAAGATGGCATCAAAGCGGAAGTTTATTTGTGTGGCGGAGGGGCTTATAACCTGGCGCTAAGCGTGGCCTTGCAAACCCTACTGCCCGATCATCACATTTCCGATACCGGCGATTTGGGAATAGCCCCAGAATGGGTAGAAGCCGCCGCCTTTGCCTGGCTAGCCCATCAAACCCATAATCGCTTGACCGGCAACCTGCCGGCGGTGACCGGGGCCAGTAAAGAACTCATACTTGGAGGGATTTACCCCGCCTGAGTCCAAGCGGGGCGAAGACTGAATCGACCCTGAATCAGATCGAAAAGGATGAACCACAACCGCAGGTAGAGGCGGCATTAGGGTTTTGAATCACGAACTTGGCGCCCTGCAAACCTTCTTGATAATCCACTTCAGCGCCGGCCAGATAAGGGTAGCTCATAGGATCTACCAAAACTCTAACGCCATCTTTCTCGAGCACTGAATCGTCTTCGGCCGCCACTTCATCGAAGGCGAAACCGTACTGAAAGCCCGAGCAGCCACCGCCAGTGACATAGACTCTGAGCATCAGATCTTCGTTGCCCTCTTCTTCAATCAGGCTTTTAATTTTATTCACAGCACTGGCACTGACCTGCAAGGCAGACTCAGGCATGAATACTTCAGGTGCTGACATTTACATCTCCAGTGACTAAAAACTCTGATAACGCGGATTTACCGGCACCGGCATTATCGGCTTACCCGAGTAATTT
The DNA here is from genome assembly GCA_964551155.1 of uncultured Marinimicrobium sp. Taxonomy (GTDB): domain Bacteria; phylum Pseudomonadota; class Gammaproteobacteria; order Pseudomonadales; family Cellvibrionaceae; genus CAZKCY01. The sequence goes on from CAZKCY010000048.1 coordinate 2,766, forward strand.
AGTCAAGTATTGCTCGCAACACCATCTTTTGCTTTGGCGTCAGATTCGACCACATCGACAGGCTTCTTGGCAGAACTGCCGGTGCCACTATACACCAGGCTACCATTGACCTGAGAACCTTTGACCATTTCGATTAACTGGTAGTGAACATTACCCTCCACCATGGCTTTGCTCGCCAACTCAACATGCTTGGTAGAATACACATTGCCGTTAACCGTACCGTTGATAATGACCATCGGCACTCGGATCTCACCCTCTACCAGGCCTTTTTCAGCCACCACCAATTTGGCGTCGTTACCGCTTTCGGCAATGATGTTGCCGCACACTTTGCCCTCCACCTGTAGGTCGCCGGAAAAGTGTAAGTCACCGATCACCTTGGTACCGCGAGATATCAGCGTATGATTGTTGGAAAATGCCATGGCGTTCTTTTTACCCCACATAGAAGAAAACTCTTAGATAGAGAAGCTAACAGACAGAACCGTTAAAATTCTTGTACCAGCCAACCGAATTTTTTCTCCACCGTTTCTCGGTTGTTCCCGGTGGTACGGGCTTCCAACTCAATTCGTTGCGGCTCAAAACCATCGGGCAAGGTCAACCGGCCTTCGATATTCTGAAAATATTTAAAGCGCAACCGAATATCGGCTTCTTCCACCTGCTCGGAAACCTGGTAGAGAGGAATAGCGACTTCTTCGTCGCCGCGTCGCCCAACGATATTAAAATTCAGAGCGCCCGATAACAGCTGATGATCGGTAGCCAGTTGCTGCATTACCAGCTTGTATTCGTATTGCCTAGGCACACCGGTGCTAATCACGTTCAGAGCTCCGATGGTCAATCCGCGACTGCTGGCACTGGGCGACATCAAGCCTCGGTAGAAGCTGATATCTTCCTCAAGGTCGGTGATCTGCTCCTGCAACGCCATGACCTGAGTGCGAACCTCTTCATTGGCCTTGTGATCAACTTGGGCGCCCAGCTGCAGATTCGCGACTTGCTGGCGCAGCGCCTCTGCCTCAAGCTTCAACTCGGCCACCTCGCTTCGCAACCGGTCCCGCTCGGCAACTGCATCGGCCTGCAGCGAGGCGCCTTGATGATAACCCCAATAAAAGCTGAGCAGCGTAGCGCCCAAAGCCAAACTCGCCAACAAAAGGCCAATGGCCAAACTGCGCCAAGGCCTATGAGGCACTACGACCAAACGCGGTTGCTTGCTGCCTTTCACTCCGGCCATATCAGCCCTCTGGTTATTATTTCAACTCAGGCTCGACCGGAAAATCAGGGCAGCAATGCCACTAAGTCCAGCCCGGCCCTCTCGTCCCAGCCAAACATAATGTTCATATTCTGCACCGCTTGCCCGGAAGCGCCTTTGGTCAAATTGTCTATCGTCGACAGGACCACGAGGGTATCACGCTGTTGGGGCCGAAAAACGGAAATACGGCATATATTGGAACCTTTTACGGTGCGCGTTTGCGGGTGCTCTCCTGCAGGTAATACATCGACAAAAGGCTCATTGGCGTAGCGCTGCTCATAGAGCGCCTGCAAATCCGGCAATTGATCGGGCTTCAGCGCCTGAGCATATATAGTGGCGTGAATGCCGCGAATAATAGGCAGCAGGTGAGGCACAAAAGTAATTCGTGCCGGCTCGACACCTTTGGGCTGCATGTCTCGCAAGCCCTGCTCTATCTCGGGCAGGTGCCGGTGACCGCCGCAGGCATAGGCCTTGAAGCTATCGCTGGCCTCGGTCAACAAGTTGTCCACTTTGGCCTGACGGCCAGCGCCGGTCGCGCCGCTGGCGGCGTTGATCACCAGCCGGGAACTGTCCACCAGGTCTTTTTCAAGCAACGGCAGCAAACCCAATTGGGCCGCCGTCGGATAACACCCGGGACAGGCCACCAGTTTGGCGGAGCGGATCGCCTCCCGATTCAACTCCGGCAAACCGTAAACCGCGTCCGTGACCAGCTCCGGGCAACCGTGGGCTTGCCCGTACCACTGCCCCCAGAGTTCGGTGTCCCGCAGCCTGAAATCGGCCGACAAGTCGATAATGCGAGCCTTGCGCTGCATCAGGGAGGGCATCAAGTTTTGGGCAACGCCGTGCGGCGTGGCGAAAAATACCACATCGCATTCACCCAGGGCCTCAACGTCTGGCTCGGTAAACGCCAGATCCAAATGGCCGCGCAAGTTGGGAAACATGTCCTGAACCTTGATACCGGCTTCGGCGCGCGAGGTGATAATGCTGACTTCCACTTCCGGGTGTTTCACCAGAAGTCGCAACAACTCGACACCGGTGTAGCCAGTTCCACCCACAATACCTACTTTAATCACAATTTATCCCCTCAATGCCGCGGTAAATCCAATGAAATGCTGCGCCCTGGCACGGCAGGACGCCAAAACGCCTATAATACGAGCCTTGTCGGCAAACCGAAAGTTCTGTGCCAAGGCAGACCGGCGAACAGAGTCGCAAAATTGATCTGACAGGCTGTTATTTAAGGAGCGTCATGACCAGTCCCAGCAGCAATTTAGAACGCCTGCGCCAGCGCAGAGGTCAGCTGGCAGAGCAATTGCGTACCCGTCTGGCGGACATCAATGCCCTGCCTCAGCTGACCTTGCTGGGCCTGCTCAGCGGGATACTGGCGGGCCTGGTGATAGTGGCATTTCGTCTGGTGGTTGAATTGCCGCTCGCCTGGTTTTTACCGGAACACGGCGAAAACTTCGAAGCCCTGTCTCGGGGCCTGCGCTTTCTGCTACCTCTGACCGGCGCATTGATACTTGGGTTCAGTCTTCAGTGGCTTGCTCGTCGCCACTACAGCACCGGCGTCGCCCATGTGCTTGATCGGCTTCAAAATCACCAAGGCTATTTGCCGCCCGGCAATCTGCTCACCCAGTTTCTGGGCGGCGCAATAACGCTGCTCAGTGGCCACTCCGCCGGCCGGGAAGGCCCCGCAGTGCATTTGGGAGCCGGCAGTGCCAGTCTGTTCGGGCAATGGCTAAAGCTGCCCAACAACAGTTTGCGTCCTCTAGCCGCCTGCGGGGTCGCCGCGGCAATCGCGGCCTCTTTCAATACCCCGCTCGCGGGGGTCATCTTTGCCATGGAAGTGGTGCTGATGGAGTACACCATCGCCGGCTTTATTCCGGTGATTCTGGCCGCGGTAGCCGGCACCACTATCACTCAACTGGTTTTTGGGCCCGACATTGTCTTTTCCGCTGGCCAAGAACTCACCGGCAATCTGGGCGAACTGCCGGTCATGGCGCTGATGGGGCTTCTGGTCGGCGCAGCCGCAGCCGGCTATAGCCGACTCCATATCGGCTGCGCTACCCGCACCCGAAATCTCCCGGTTTGGCTGCGCTTCGCCGCCGCGGGGGTTATAGCGGGTTTGGGCGGCATGCTGCTGCCGCAAGTCATGGGCATGGGTTACGACACTATTGATGGCGCCCTAAGTGGCAACTTCGGCTTCTGGCTGCTGGCCGGCATAGTGGCGGTGAAACTGCTGGTTACCGCCATCACTTTGGGTCTAGGCATTCCCGGCGGTGTTATCGGTCCCTGCCTGGTGATGGGAGCCTGCTTGGGCGGCGCTGCTGGTTTGGCGGCGGCTCAGCTGCTTCCGATCGCGGTTAGCCAAACCGGCGTCTACGCCATTTTGGGAATGGGTGCCATGATGGGCGCGGTGGTGAACGCACCTCTAGCGGCCATGATCGCGATTCTGGAGCTGACCTATAATCCGGGAATTATTTTCCCCGGAATGCTGGTAGTGGTGATCGCCTGCCTAACCAGCCGCGCGCTATTCGCCAGTGAGGGCTTGTTTGTGACGCTGCTGCAAATCGAAGGCAAATATCAGCAGCCGGAACTGATGCAACAATTGCTCAGCCGCGCCGGGGTACGCAGTATTATGCAACGCAATGTCAGGCCATCGGAGCGACGCATGAGCCGCGAACAAGCTCGAACACTGTTACAAACCAAGCCAGAATGGTTGCTGCTCAAAGAAAAAGAACTGGTAATATCGGCAGCGGATCTGGTCCGATACCTCGAACAATCCGAGCAGGAAGGCAAAGCTGAACAGACCCAAGAGGCGGAGGTCGACCTGCTGGAAATCCCGGCGCGGAGACGGGAGCTGTTGCCCATCAGTCCGCGGGCCAATCTCTATCAGGCTTGGCAATTGATGCAGCAAAAGCAGGTCGATGCACTGGCGATCGAGGGACCCGGCCAAAGTTTCGCGGGCATTCTTACCCTTGAAGCCATAGAAAGCTATTATCGTATTTAATCTAATCGCGCTTAATACCACTGGAATTCTATTTCATGCTCTGGATCAAAGCCTTTCACCTGATTGCGGTCATTTGCTGGTTCGCTATGTTGTTCTACCTGCCGCGTTTGTTCGTCTACCACGCCATGAGTGAAGATCGCATCAGCCGCGACCGCTTTAAGACCATGGAGCACAAGCTCTATCGTATTATTGGCACACCGAGCATGATCGCCACTCTGCTTTTGGGGGCATGGCTCAGCGCCCTAAACTGGGACTATTATCAGGCCAGCGGCTGGTATTGGACTAAGCTTGCGCTGGTGGCCTCACTGGTAGTTTTTCACTTTTCCTGCGGCCGGTTTCTCAAACAATTTCGCGACGAGCGCTGCCAGCGCAGTCACCGCTTTTTCCGCGGTTTTAACGAATTTCCGGTGCTGCCGATGGTGGCCATAGTAATTCTTGCTGTGGTCAAACCTTTTTAAAGCCTGTGCTAGACTTCTAATGGCTCGAATGACTGTCGAACTCGAGGGAATGCCAGATGACTCACGGCAACATTCAAACTCCCGTCATCATGAGCCTGTCCAGCCAAGATCCTTCTGGCTGCGCCGGCATCCAAGCGGATATAGAAACCAGCATCAGCCTCGGCTGCCACTGCACCCCCATAGTCACCGCGCTCTGCGCCCAGGACACCCGCGGAATCAAAGAATCCATTCCGGTGGACACAGCTTTTCTTATCGAGCAGACCCGCGCCATTTTGGAGGACATGCCGGTAAAAGCGATCAAACTTGGCTTTCTCGCCAGCGTTGCGCAAATTGAAGCGCTCCATACCATTCTTGAGGATTACCGGCAAATACCGGTAGTGCTCAACCCGGCGACTCAAATAACAAACCTGGCCTCCGGCGAAGCAACGGCGGCTCTCGAGGCGAGCAAGGATCTGCTGCTACCCAGAGCCACGATCACCTGCGCAGACTTGGTCGAAGCCTACGAAATGGCACAGCAAGGTGACACTATTGACGCCTGCGCCCAGGAAATTCTGGAGCACGGCGGCGAGCATTTGCTAATTGCCGGCACTCAGCGCAACCCCACCAGCTATGAAAACAGCCTCTACAATCGCCAGGGACTGGTACGCCACTACCGCTGGGAGCGTTTGAATGTGTTCAGCCACGGCGGCGGTGCCACGCTTTCGGCCAGCATCGCCGCTTACCTCGGACACGGTTTGCGCCTGCTGGATGCGGTACAGCAAGGCCAGAATTTCGCCTGGCACAGCCTCGCCGCCAGTCGCCGTCTGGGAATGGGGCATTGCGTGCCCAACCGATTGTTCTGGGCCGATCGCAACGGCCCCGAAGACCCCGGTCCGGGCGGTGGCTGCTAAGCCCATTGGAGCCGGCTCTTCCAGAGGTTACACTGGCCGACTCGAGCGGTTTAGGAGTGCCAGTGCTTAATCCCCTTTATGCCATTACCGACCACCAGTTGCTGCCCGGCTCCCGGTTACTGGAGGCTGTCGCCCAGGCGCTCGAAGGCGGCTGCCGGCGGATTCAGTATCGCGACAAAACCGGTGCTCAATCGCGCCGTTTGAGGGAGGCGAAGAGTCTGCAGAAGCTCTGCCAGCAATACGGTGCCCAGTTGATCATCAACGACGATATAGAACTGGCGCGCAGCTGCGACGCCCAGGGCGTGCATCTGGGGCAAACCGATGCAAGTCCGACCCAGGCGCGCAGGCGCTTGGGTTCCGATGCCATCGTGGGAGTGACCTGTCATGCCTCGCTGGAACTGGCGCGGGCCGCGCTCGAGGCGGGAGCAGACTATCTGGCATTTGGTCGTTTTTTCCCCTCCCGCACCAAACCCGAGGCTCCGGCCGCTCCTTTGACGCTGCTGGAGAAAGCGCGCGCCGAATTTGGCGAGCAATCCATCGTGGCCATAGGCGGCATAACCCTGGATAATGCGGCAGCGGTTCTAACCGCCGGCGCCGATTGGCTGGCCGTCAGCCACAGCCTGTTCTCCGCTCCCGATATACGCGCCCGGGCGCGAGCTTTTGAAGAACTGGCCAAGCTCTCAAGTCGGGGCCATAAACGCTCAGCCTCCATGACGTAGCGCCAAATATTTTCAAATTTACCGCCTCAAATGACAGTGAAGGATTGATTCATGAGCCGTTCCGAACAACTTTTCAGCCAAGCCCAGCGCCACATTCCCGGCGGCGTCAATTCGCCGGTGCGGGCCTTCAAGGCCGTGGGCGGTACGCCTCGGTTCTTCGAGCGCGCCGAGGGCGCCTACTTCTGGGACGTGGACGGTCAGCGCTACATCGACTACGTGCTCTCCTGGGGGCCGATGATTGCCGGTCACGCCCACCCCAAGGTTCTTGAAGCGGTGATTGAATCGGCTCGCCTAGGCCTGAGCTTTGGCGCGCCCAGCGAGCGGGAAACCTTGCTGGCGGACCGAATCTGCGATCTTCTGCCGGGCATGGATATGATTCGCTTCGTCAACTCAGGCACCGAGGCCACTATGAGCGCCATACGTCTGGCGCGGGCCTTTACCGGACGCGACAAGATCGTCAAGTTCGAAGGCTGTTACCACGGCCATTCCGATTCGCTGCTGATCAAAGCCGGCTCCGGCGCCCTGACTCTGGGCGTGCCCAGCTCCCCCGGTGTGCCCGCGGGGCTCGCGGATCACACCATCACCTTGGAATACAACAACGCCGAGCAAGTGCGCCAAGTGTTCAGTGAGCTGGGCGATCAAATCGCCGCCATTATCGTCGAGCCAGTAGTCGGCAACATGAACTGCGTGCCGCCGGTAGCCGGATTTCTCGAGGCGCTGCGCTCGGTATGTGACGACAGCGGCGCCTTGCTGATTTTTGATGAGGTGATGACCGGCTTCAGAGTCAGTCCTACGGGTGCTCTGGGGGAGTACGGCGTCAAGGCCGACCTGACCACGCTCGGCAAGGTCATCGGCGGCGGCATGCCTGTGGGCGCCTTTGGCGGTCGGCGCGAGGTCATGGAAATGATCGCGCCTCTGGGTCCCGTCTATCAGGCCGGAACTCTGTCCGGCAATCCAGTCGCCATGGCCGCGGGTCTGGCGACCATGGAGGTGCTGCAAGAAGAGGGCTTTTATTCCCAGTTGTTTGCGCGCACCACCGAGCTGGTCGAAGGGCTCCAAACTCTGGCCGATGCCGCGGGCATTCCCTTCACCACCAACCATGTGGGCAGCATGTTCGGATTTTTCTTTACCGACGCACCGCGGGTCACCAATTTTAAACAGGTAATGAGCTGCGACACTGAGCGCTTCAATAAATTTTTCCACGGCATGCTCAAGCGCGGCATCTACTTTGCGCCGGCCTCCTACGAAGCCGGCTTTATGTCCAGCGCCCACAGCAAAGAAGATATTGAGCAGACCCTGGTGGCCGCGAAAGAGGTGTTTGGAGAGCTATAGGCAAAAGGGAAAGCTTAACGCCGGCGATAAATTTGGCGTAGGATAAAATACACGAGTTCGTTCCCACTCCCCTGCCGAGGACTCAGCCGTGGCCGACATATCCAACAGCGAAACGCCGGTCAAGATTGTCGGCGGCGGTCCGAAAAAAGTGCTCTACACTTTGCGGACTGTCGCTCGCATCGGCCTGCTTAATTCGGGCAAGGCGCTCAAGAGTCACAACGCTTGCAAAGCCTGCGGCTTGGGCATGGGCGGGCAGCGCGGTGGCATGACCAACGAGCTGGGCGAGTTTCCGTCAGTCTGCAATAAAAGCGTCCAGGCTCAATCCACCGATATTCAAGCGCCCATTCCAGAAGAAGTGTTCGAGCATTCGCTGAGCGAATTCCAGCAACTCTCGGCCCATGAGCTGGAACACCTGGGGC
>CAZKCY010000049.1:0-1022 GCA_964551155.1 uncultured Marinimicrobium sp.
CCGGCGCCGTGACGAGCTCGAGCAAATCATGCGTTCGGAACCACTGGATTTCGTCCAACTGAGCTACAACATCGTCAACCGCGAAGCCGAACAGCGCTTGCTGCCTCTGGCCGCCGATAAAGGCGTGGCGGTGATTGCCAATCGCCCGTTTATGCAAAAAGAACTGTTTCACCGGTTTCAGGATCATCCCTTGCCCGACTGGGCGGACGAGGTCGGCTGCGGCAACTGGGCGGAGTACTTTCTTAAGTTTATCGTTTCCCATCCGGCGGTAACCTGTGCCATACCGGCCACCTCACAACTGCCCCATATGCATGAGAATATGGGCGCGCTTAGTGGCCGTCTGCCGGAGCAGTCCGAGCGCGAGCGGATGACCCGCTACCTACAGAATCTCTAGGGCGTTATTGTGCTGCCTTATTCGCAAGAAGTTTGGTTCGCGGTTTTCGGTCAATACAACAGCCATGTTTGGCCCGCGATATGGGCCTTCTACGGGCTCTTCGCGGCGGCGTTTTGGCAGGCCCTGGCCCGCCCTGAGAGCCGCGCAGGCAGCAGCTTTCTGCCTCTGGTGTTGGCAGCGGCCTGGCTTTGGACAGGAATTGGTTTTTACGCCCTCAGTTTTGCCCGCTACGATTTTTTGGCGCCTTACGAGGCTGCTTTATGGGCTATCCAAGCGTTAATCTTGTTGGCGACGAATTGGTTTCGAGGCGGCTTTGTTCTCGCCCCAAGCGCGGGCATTCAATCTTGGACGGGTTTTTTGGCGATTGGTTTTGGTTTGCTATTGAGTCCACTTTTGGATTTGCTTGCCGGTGTTTCCGCTAGCCAGTTGCGCTGGTTTGGCGTAGCTCCTGGGCCGACCTTGATGGTTTCGCTGGGGGTTTTTCTGCTGGTTCGGGCGCGCTGGTATCTGTGGTTATTGCCGCTGCTCTGGTCGTTCAAGGCGGGCTTGGTGGCCTGGTGGCTGGGGGTACTTCAGGACCTGTTGTTGCCGCTAGCCAGTATTCTTTTGGCTGCGATAGGCCTGCTCG
>CAZKCY010000049.1:1032-6560 GCA_964551155.1 uncultured Marinimicrobium sp.
TAGCCGCCGCTCGGGAATCGTATCGGCCGGCGTCAATGAGACGCCGACCTGGGAGTAATAAATCAGTTAAAACGCACAATTAGGTTTAGCTGTTTTTGAGACAGATCCGCAGTCTGGCGATTTAGCGCTTCAGCGTTGTCAATTTCTTCTTGAGATCTATCGGAAATCCGACTGATCTGGCTGGTGTTTTGTTCTATCTCCACGGCCATGGCCGATTGCTCCTCGGCCGCTGCGGCAATTTGGTGAGACATTAAATCGATATTGCCCACCGACTGAGTAATCGCCTCCAGCGCTTTGTGAACATTGTCCATCTCGCCGACGCTGCGCTGTGCCAATTGCTGGCAGTCGCCCATGTTTTCGCCCGCTTCGCCAGTGGCCTCTGAGAGCTTTCCAATAATCGTTTGGATATGCTGGGTGGATTCCTGAGTGCGCTGGGCCAGGGTGCGCACCTCATCGGCTACTACCGCAAAGCCGCGCCCCTGTTCGCCAGCCCGGGCGGCCTCAATGGCGGCGTTGAGTGCAAGTAAGTTGGTTTGTTCGGCAATGGCGCGGATCACATCTACGACCGTGGAGATCTGCTCACTGTCCTGGGTCAGCTTCTCCATCACCTGATTGAGGTTGGATACCTTGCTCGAAAGCTCGGTAATGGCATGGCTGGCGTCCTGAATCACTCTATTGCCCTGTTCCACTTGGCGGATCGCAGCGCGCGTGGCGTCCGAAGTTTCGGTCGCGCCACTGGCGACTTCCTGAACTGCGATCGACATTTGCTGCATGGCGTTGGCGACACTGGCGGTTTCCCGCTGTTGCTCGCTCATGCCGTTGCGGGTTTTTTGGGCCTGCTCTTGGGCTTGCAGAGAGCGGTCGTGCAGTTCTCGGGCCGACTCGCCAAAGCGTCCCAGGGCGGTTCGCAAACGGGCCTTCAAGGCTGTCTGAGCAAATCGAATTTCGCCCAGATGGTCGCTCCTGCCGGTGTAGATATAGGCGGCGATAGGATCATGCATGACGCCGCGGCCCTGCTCGAGCAGAGCGCTGGTTTCTCGCTGGTGTATCAGCTTGCTCGCAATACCAATCACTAAACTGGTTAGCACCAGTCCGAGGCCAATGTTCCAGGTGAGCTGCTGCCCAATCAGCGCGCCGAGCGACAAAAGCACCAGACTGATCAAAGTGACCAAGGCGGCGCTGCGCCAGCTGTGCCAAAGCCTCTGTAAGGGAGAACAATAGTCTTTACCGGCTTTTAGCCGCCGATAGACGCTTTCGGCTCTGCCAATAGCTTGTGCATCAGCGTGAACCCGCACCGATTCGTAGCCGCGCACTACGCCTCGCTCGCGCAACGGCGTCACATAGGCATCAACCCAGTAGTGGTCCCCATTTTTGCAGCGGTTTTTAACGATTCCCATCCAGGGCCGACCGGCCTTTAAAGCGCCCCACATCAGTGCGAACACCGCTTCGGGCATGTCTGGATGGCGAATTATATTGTGGGGACGGCCGATCATTTCCTCGCGACTGTAGCCGGCGATATCGCAGAAGGTGTCGTTGCAGAACAGAATATTGCCTTTGGTATCGGTCGAGGAAACCAATTCATCGCCGGGTTTGACACGAATTTCTCTACCGGTGGTGGGGCCGTTATTGCGCATGAGTAATCCTGTAAAGGGGGAATCGAAGTAGTAGCAGCAGTGCCCTCCTTGTCGGCAGAGTCCACACATAGTTTAGGGGCAATGTGTTTGAATTGCGGAGCACTGTTGCGGAGGCTTCAGCTACCACTACGCCAAGTGGAGGACCTGAATTACCGGACTTGGCGTAGTTTCGATATTTGGCGGAGTTTCGAATCAGGCCGCCTGGGCCGCAAGATTAACTGCGGTGCGGGCGGCGATGTAGTCTTGCAGCTGCTGCTGGGTGATTGGATCCAGATCCTTGAAGGCCAGGCTGACTTCGGTCTGACGACGGGGATTGAGGCGAATATTAAAGGCACAGACTCGAGCCCGGCATCGGATTTTGATTCCAGCCAGCGGAGTCAGTTCACACAGTGGCAGCAGCTCGCCGTGGCGGAAATGACTGAGCCAGTTGCCGGCCAGCGCCAGGCGCAGGCCGCCTGCGGAAATATTCAAAACTCTGGCTTGGGTCGGCCCTCTGCCGGCTAGGGCCAGGGTGGCGCTCGGAGCCAGACCAGCGTCTAATTCAAGGCGTGGCCATTGCCGGCGCGGCCTATATTGAGGCGCCACTGCAGGCAGTGCCAAAGCCATGCCGCCGGTGCCAAAGCGTTCGCCGAAGGCGATGATCGGCGCTTTGAAACTGATCAGCTCGCCATTTCTGTGATGACTGACTTCCAGTTCGTCGCCGGTGGACAACAGCCTCTGGCTGGGGAAGAGATCATCCAACCAAATTAGGCCTCGGTGCTGATCGATGGCCAGAATCATACTTTGGTAGCTCGGCGAAAAGCCGGTCACGGCAACTTTCAACAATTGCCTTTGGGCGCACAGTTGTTCGAGCTCAAGGTATTGGGGTACCAACTCCGAGGCTTCAGCAATAGGCTTTTGCTCCCGGGCAGGGGGTTTGGCTCGGGGCGCAAGTTTTTGCAAGACGGTTTGCATGATCGCCATTTACATGGATCTCCAAAGAACTCTGGTTCAAGCCGCGGCTCCGGGAAGCGGAGTTACGAGCCGGAAAATAACCGGCTTGATTAGGCACTAACTGGTAAATTGCAAGGCTTGTGCCACAAGGGCCGAGGTCAGCATTGGCGCAGAGCTGGTATTAATTTTGGCCTCGGATATAGCCGGCGGGCGGCAAGGAGCTGCCTCTGAGCGGCAAAGCGGCAATTCCCTAAGTTGACCAAAATCCGTACAATGGCGGCTCTTCACTTCCGGCAAGCCAAGCAGAAACGAGATTCCATGAAACAGCATCCGGTGCGCAAACAACGCCTTGAATTCAATAAGCTACAGAAACGTCTGCGCCGGCAGGTGGGTATGGCAATCGCCGACTACCAGATGATTGAAGCCGGCGATAAGGTAATGGTGTGCCTCTCAGGCGGCAAAGACTCTTATGGCATGCTGGATATTTTGCTGAGCCTGCAAAAGACTGCGCCAATTTCGTTTGAGCTAGTGGCAGTCAACATGGACCAGAAGCAGCCGGGCTTTCCCGAGCATGTGCTTCCGGAGTATTTGTCGAGCCTGGGGGTGGAGTATCACATTGTCGAGAAAGACACCTACAGCATCGTCAAAGAGGTGGTGCCGGAAGGCAAAACCACCTGTGGGCTCTGCTCCCGCTTGCGCCGGGGCACCCTGTACGGATTTGCTCAGGAAATCGGTGCCAACAAGATAGCTCTGGGCCATCACCGAGACGATATTATCGAAACCCTGTTTTTGAACATGTTCTACGGTGGCAAGCTCAAGGCCATGCCTCCCAAACTGCTTTCCGACGATCGGCGCAACGTGATTATCCGCCCTCTGGCTTATTGCCGCGAAGAGGATCTGGCCGACTACGCCGAACAAAAGGCGTTCCCAATCATTCCCTGTAATCTCTGTGGCTCTCAGGAAAACCTGCAGCGGCAGGTGATCAAACAAATGCTCGCCGATTGGGAGAAGCAGCATCCGGGCCGCACTGAAACCATATTCTCAGCGATCAAGAATGTCGCACCCTCCCAGCTTGCCGACCCCCAGCTGTTTAATTTTGCCGGTCTGCAGGCTTCGGTGGAGTCAAGTCGCAAGGATGTCGACCTTCAGGACAACTCGACTCAGCCCGCGGTCAAACAATTTATTCCGGCTTTACAGCTCTCTTGAGCCGCCCTTTGTCTTTTAAGCCAGCTTGCTATACTGACAGCGACAGACACAAATTTGACGCCTGGAGGCTGCATGCAGCTTGGGGTCCCAAAAGAAATCAAATCTGGCGAGTACAGAGTGGGCCTGACACCGGCGGGAGTTCTCGAGTTGAGCCGAGCCGGCCAGCAGGTGTTGGTTCAGAGCGGGTGCGGCCGGGAAATTGGGTTTAGTGATCGGGATTATCAAAACGCGGGTGCTGAACTTGTCGTATCGGCGGAAGAAATTTACCGGCGCGCCGAACTCATCGTTAAAGTCAAAGAGCCGCAACCGGAGGAGTGTAAATTACTCCGCCCCGGGCAATTGCTGTTTGCCTATCGTCACCTAGCCGCCGACCGCCAGTTGACCGAGTCTCTGCTGGCCTCTGGCGCCAGCTGTATCGCCTATGAAACCGTAACCGACTCCGCCGGCCGCCTGCCGCTTTTGGCTCCTATGTCAGAGGTCGCCGGTCGCCTGGCAACTCAGGCTGGCGCACATCACTTGGAATTGGCCCAAGGTGGCCGAGGGGTGCTTTTGGGGGGAGTACCGGGGGTGGCGCCTGCCAAGGTCGTTATCGTCGGCGGCGGGGTAGTAGGTACCCAGGCAGCTCGAATTGCTGTGGGAATGGGGGCCGATGTCACCTTGTTGGACAAGTCTTTGCCCCGGCTGCGGGAGCTGGATGACCTTTTCGCTGGAAGAGTGCGCTGCGAATACGCCACCGCAGAGCGGCTGGAGGCTCTCTCGCTCGAGGCAGACTTATTGATCGGCGCGGTCCTAATCGCGGGCGCTGCGGCCCCCAAATTGTTATCGAAACGTCAGATCGAAGCCATGTTACCAGGCTCGGTGGTGGTTGATGTGGCTATTGATCAGGGCGGCTGCTTCGCCACTTCGCGGCCCACCAGCCATCAAGAGCCCACCTACAAAGTCGGCGAAGTGGTGCACTACTGTGTCGCCAATATCCCAAGTGCCGTTGCACGTACCGCCACTATGGCCTTGACCCATGCCACATTGGCTCATGTGTTGGCGCTGGCTAAAGAAGGGTTGGGAGCTCTGGAAGCCAACCAGCATCGTTTAGCCGGGCTCAATATCCACGCCGGCGAGGTTACCCAAGAGGCGGTGGCCAGATCCTTGGACTACCCCTATCGTGACCCTCTTAGCGCTTTGCAAAAGAGGTGATGTCGCTTAGTACCACAGATGTTCTATACTGGCCCAATTGAATTGCGCATCAAAAGCAAAAATACAGTACCGGTCAGTGCTTATATACGCCTTGTAAATGGCGAAACGGCCGCGGCCGCGACTGCTGGAAAGTGTTGGTACACTGTGACGAGTTAGAGGATGAGCAGGTGCGCTGCTCCGGCCTTAGGCTTGGAGACGAGCGAGTTTCCGGCACAGCAACGGATAAATATTATAAATGTACAAAGCGCCTTCTTTTTTTCAGGGTATTTCTTTTCAACTGGCCAAAATTGGTATTTTGCTCGCCTTCGCGCTGGGCTTGTTGCTGAGTTCCGTGCAGATCTATCTGGATTTTCGCAGTCAAGGCCAAGAGCTCAAGCAGCTCGTGGACCGGGTTATCGAAGTGGCGACTCCCCCCGCAGCGCGAGCTGTTCATACCCTTGATGACGATTTATCAGCCGAAGTCGTCAATGGTTTGTTGGCCTACGATTTTATCTACCAGGTTTCAATTACCGACGAGCTGGGGAACATCCTCGGCAATCGTGTCCGTCCCTGGTTCGACCGCAA
>CAZKCY010000049.1:6570-10244 GCA_964551155.1 uncultured Marinimicrobium sp.
TACTCGCCGTATTTCCGACGCCAGCCAGGTTTACCGGGCTCAGCTGAACATTCCCGGTTACGGTCCGTCCGGTGCGGGCGCGCTGCAGTTTTCCGTCGATATTGATCGGGCTTTGGCGGGCTTTTATGAGCGTTCCAAACGCAGTTTGATTGCCGGTTTGCTGCGCGATATGTTGCTGGTGTTACTGCTCTTCTTTGCTTTCTATCTGACCCTGACTAAGCCTTTGGTGCGTCTAGCCCGTGAAATTAGAACCATCAGTCCTGACAAGCCGGGTGTCAGACGGCTGACACCCTTGCCCAACCGTGACGACGAATTGGCAGAGCTGGTCAGGGGCAGCAACCAATTGTTGGATGCGGTAGAGCTGTCGCTCGCCACACGGCGCACTGTGGAGTTGGCGCTGCGCAAGAGTGAAGAACACTTGCGCCAAATCATCGACAGCCTCCCGGTGATGATCGGCGCGCGCAATCAGACCGGTCACTACTTATTTGCCAACCGTGCTCTTGCCGAGGCTTTGGGATACACACCGGAACAGATGCGTGACAAACATGTCCGCGATCTGTTGCAAAGCTCTGTTCAGGACTTGGATTTACTGCTCCATAATGACCAGAGAGTTATCAAGCAGGGCGCCGATATCGATATTTCCGAAGAGGCTTTTACCACCGCCAATGGCCGGCAGCTGTTTTTGCAGACTCACATAGTGCCTCTGCAATTCTATGACGAAGCCGTGGCGCTGGTGGTGTCGGTCGATGTTACTGAACGCAAGAACGCGCAAGCAAAAATGGAGTACATGGCTCACCACGATGCCCTTACCAATTTGCCCAATCGAATCCAGCTGGTAGAGCGTCTGGAGCTGGAAATTCGGCGCGCGGACCGTCACGGCTATTGCGGCGCAGTCTTGTTTATCGATCTGGATCAGTTCAAAAATATCAATGACTCTCTGGGTCATCCAGTGGGCGACAAGGTGCTAAAAGAAGTCGCCGAACGATTGTCGTTTACGGTACGTGAAGAAGATCTGGTAGCGCGCTTGAGTGGCGATGAGTTTGTCGTGGTGCTAACGGTGCTGGATGAAGATATGAGCGTAGCCGCTTTGCGCGCGGGCGAAATCAGCGAAAAAATCCGGGGGGTTATAGCGCGGCCTTATCGCACCGATGACCTTGAGCTGCGCATTACCTGCAGCGTCGGTGTGGTCATGTACCCGGAAAAGAACAGCAGCGTGCATGAGCTGCTGCGCTTCGCCGACACAGCCATGTATCAAGTTAAAGAAAAAGGCCGGGATTCCATAGAGTTTTTTAACGAGGAGATGGCGGATAAAGTCAGCCGACAGTTGGTAATGGAAGGCGACTTGCACCGCGCCCTGGAGGAAGGCCAGTTCGAGCTGTATTACCAGCCTAAGATCGATATGGGTAGTGGAGCTATTGTCGGCGCAGAGGCCTTGTTGCGTTGGCAGCACCCAAAAAAAGGTATTATTTCCCCTGTTGATTTTATTCCGGTATTGGAAACCTCTGGAATGATCCTTGAGGTAGGGCAGTGGGTGCTGGAGCAGGCCTGTGCAACTCTGGTACGTTGGCAAAACCTCGAGCTATGGAAAAAATCCATGCGTTTGAGTATCAATATCAGTCCCAGACAATTCCGTCGGAGTGCGTTTGCGGACGATGTTTTGGCAACCCTAGAGCACTATGCGATTCCGGAGCAGTCTCTGGAAATGGAGGTGACCGAAGGCATTGTCATCCAGCAGGTAGATGAAGCTATTGTCACCATGACGCGCTTGGCAGAGCGGGGTATCAGCTTCTCTCTCGACGATTTTGGGACCGGTTATTCATCCATTAGCTACCTAAAGCAGCTGCCGGTAAGCGTACTCAAAATAGACAAGAGTTTTGTACGCGACATTATCGACGATCGCAATGATCGGGTACTGGTGGAAACCATCATTACCATGGGCCGGCTCTTGGATCTAGAGGTTATCGCCGAAGGCGTGGAGGAGGAAGCTCAGTTCAACTTATTGCAAAAATACGGTTGCCACTACTTCCAGGGCTATTACTTCAGCCCTGCGGTCACGTTAACGGAATTTGAAAAAATGCTTATGGAAGGTCAGACACAGCCAAGCGAGTTGGACGCCGATTCCTCCTTTTTCTAGCGTTTTAATGCATTGACAAAGCTATTTGGTAATCTGAACGCGTTCTTGCCAAGCTCTCGCCTATCAAAACAGGCGCCCCAATAAAAAGGGAATAGCGGTTTCCACGCGCATGATGCGCCTTCCTAGATGAACCCCTTGAAAACCTTGTCGCTCAAGCATCTCAATCTCATAGTCGATAAAACCGCCTTCAGGCCCTATAGCCAGCAGAGTGGATTCGCAGCTTTGTCGCGGACAAGGCTGCTCTGAGTAGGGGTGGGCCACCAGAGCCTGGCGATGCTTGGTTAACGTGGGCAGTTCGTCTTCGACGAAAGGTTTAAAGCGCTTGCGCAACTCAACCCGGGGCATTTGAGTATCCCCCGCCTGCTCCAGCCCCAACAACAGTTGCGCAAAAATTTCCTCTGGCTGAAGCCAGGGAGACTGCCAGTAGCTTTTCTCGACTCGGTAACTGTTGATCAGAAACAATTCTTTGACGCCCAGCGTCGATGTGGTTTGCAGTATGCGTCTGAGCATCTTCGGTCGAGGTAATGCCAGTACCAAAGACAGTGGTAGCGCCGGGGGAGGAGCGCTGGTGAGAGAGACCTTTAGTTGGATTTCATCTCCGTTAAGCCTAGTGACGGTACCTATGCCCAGCTTGCCATTTAATAGGCCTACTTTGAGTTGATCGCCAAGTGCTACCCGCTGGATATCTAAAAGGTGCCTAAGGCGGCGCGCATCGCGAATCGCAGCCTCGTCCGGGCCGATAAAATCCTGTTCGAAAAGGACAATTAAGTTCATGTTTGAAGAGCGCGCTCGGTAGTAGCCGAAAGCCGGAATTTAATGGAACTGGAGGTGCGTTAATAATCGACAGCTGTAATGGCGTCCCCGCCAGGACTCGAACCTGGAGCTCCCGCTTAGGAGGCGGGGGATTTATCCTGTTAATCGACGGGGACCTGCTAATCGCGCTCAACTATGCATGCGAGCGGCAACTATACTAAAAACCATTAGGCGTGTAAAAGCATCGCCGCCATCTCGCTGGTTTTATTAGTCGGTTTTCGAAGGCTGATCTTCGATCAAAAAGCATCAAAAAAGACTGCTGTTTGGTGTCGCCAATGGCATGCAAATTTACCTTGGTGCCATTCCCAATGTCGGAATTAAAAAGGTCCTGAAGACCATAAGTTTCTGGTCCAGGCGACCATATGATAATAGGGTATTTGTTGGTTTTTCCGGTAAAAACAAAGGCTTAAATCTGGTAGGTAGACAGCGCTGTCTTTTCTATCAAGAAGCGCCTTAATTTAAAGTAATCGGTTACATTATTTCCATCCTTCTTTACCGCTTAGTAGCGCAGTTGTCCCAATCCCTTTAATGGTGCTGGTTTCGCTCTGCTCTATATGCAATTGAACGTGCCATCCGACAAATATTTTGAGGGCGACTGGTGGCGTTACCATCCTGTGAACTTCAGGGTTTCAATTTCATGCGTGTCCATGCCTTTGAGGCTTGACCTCTGTTATTGGTAGCGCTATCATCAGGGATCTCAAATAAACCTGCTAAAGGCTAAAATGTT
>CAZKCY010000050.1:0-10143 GCA_964551155.1 uncultured Marinimicrobium sp.
CTCGGCTTCTCTGACTTTGCCGGCTCGGGTATCGTGCACATGGCTGGTGCTTCTGCTGCCCTTGCTGGTGTGATTCTGCTGGGCGCTCGTAAGGGTAAGTATGGCGCCAACGGCGAGATCCACGCCATTCCCGGTGCCAACCTGCCGCTGGCGACTCTGGGTATGTTCATTCTGTGGATGGGTTGGTTCGGCTTCAACGGCGGTTCGGTTCTGAAACTGGGCGACATCGCCAACGCCAACTCGGTTGCCATGGTGTTCCTGAACACCAACGCCGCCGCCGCTGCCGGCCTGGTTGCTGCGCTGATCGTCGGTCGCATTCTGTTCGGCAAGGCTGACTTGACCATGGCTTTGAACGGCGCTCTGGCAGGTTTGGTTGCTATCACCGCTGAGCCTTCTACCCCGACCGCTCTGGGTGCCAGCATCATCGGTGCTATCGGTGGCGTGATTGTGGTCTTCTCAATCGTGGCTCTGGACAAGATCAAGATCGACGATCCCGTCGGTGCCATTTCGGTACACGGTGTGGTGGGCTTGTTCGGTTTGTTGGTAGTGCCCTTCACCAATGGCGATGTGACCTTCCTGGGCCAGATCGTGGGCGCGCTGACCATCTTCGTCTGGGTCTTCGTAACCAGCCTGATTGTCTGGGGCATTCTCAAGGTCGTAATGGGCCTGCGGGTGACCGAAGAGCAGGAATACGAAGGTACTGACCTGGCCGAATGCGGTATGGAAGCCTACCCCGAATTTGTCAGCAACAAGTAGTACTCAAGGCCCGGGGCGGGCTGAGTCGGCCAGGCCCCGGATCGCAAAGTTAATATCTTGTTGTACACTGGGAGCTATCGGTGGATAAATTAAGCAGCCGACTACCCCGAAACCAACGAGATGGAACAAAAAAGGATCTAACGATGAAACTGATCACTGCTGTAGTAAAACCTTTTAAATTAGACGATGTGCGCACCGCGCTGTCCGAGGTTGGTGTACAGGGCATGACGGTTACCGAAGTGAAAGGCTTTGGTCGTCAGAAGGGCCACACCGAGCTGTATCGCGGCGCCGAGTATGTGGTGGACTTTCTGCCTAAGGTAAAAGTCGAACTGGCGGTTGACGACTCTATGGTCGAGCAAGCGGTAGAGGCAATTACCAAAGCGGCGCAAACCGGCAAGATCGGCGACGGTAAAATCTTTATTACCCCGCTGGAAGAAATCATCCGGATTCGTACCGGCGAAACAGGCGCCGACGCCATCTAAGGTTCGGTTTAGTCTGGCTTCAACAAAAAAGCCGGCACCTTTTAGGTGCCGGCTTTTTTGTTGGCGAGAATTTTACCGTCTCAGTTTTTTGTTTGCTCCTGACGAACCAGGCGCTGAATTTCGGGTCGCAAACGCGCGATGTAGCGCCGCTGTTGAATGTAGATAAAGGCCGGCAGCACCACCACCATAATGACAATGGCGGTGGTACTGCGGGCTAGGTTCAGGGCCGGGCCTAGCCAGTAGATAATCGCCAGCGACAAGCCGGTAATGATGGCCAGCGCGAAGATGTTGTTGCGCCAGGTTTCAAACCGCCGCTCGGGCGCGGTTACCTCTTTATGAGCTTTTTCCAACACGGCCTGCTGGCGCTCGGGCGGCAGTTGTTCCAGTTCCGGGAAGTGTCTAACCAGGGGCTTGGGATTCATAAAAACTACCTGCAATGTGTAGGTGGCGGCCGGAACGGAGGCGACCGGGTCGGCGGGCTGAGTGCTAATAACTAAAATTTTACTCGTTTTTTCCACTAAGGCAAAAAAAGCCTAAAAACTCGATAAAAAATTCATGACGCCGTAAACACCTTGCGTTATAAAGCACCTGAAAGCAGGGTGAAAACCGGGGCCTATGGGGCCGGCTCATTCCTGTCACTTTGGCTTGGTTTAACTTTGGTTAGGTGGCATTTATGGCGAGTCAGTATCCCCCCATCGAAAGCGATGAAGTAGACGATGTGATCGACGAAGAGGAGGATGTAGAAAGCGGCGATCTGGATGATGTGGAAGTCGAAGCATCCGGTAAAAGCAATTCCGACGATCTGCCGGAGGATTTCGGCATAGTCGCGCGGCAAAAATTGCGCGATGAGTTAAACGCTCAAGTGGAGGCGTTTCTGGCGCGCGGCGGCCGGATTAACGAAGTGCCTTCTAATTTCAGCTCCAGCCGACCCCAGAAGCCGGTGTCTGACTACACCGAACAGGCGATGTAAAAAGCCTAACCCTGCGGGAGCGATTTCGCTCCCGCAGGGAAGTAACCTGCCAAAACCTACCGCTTAGGCATTTCGGGCTTTAAATTCCCGTATCGCCTCGTTGAACGCAGCGGCAAAATCTTCCAGTTCCTTCACCGCCTTGCGCTGTTCGGTGCTGCTCATGCGCGCGCAGTTGATGTACTCGGTCATGGCCGCGACATAGGCTTTGACCTCGTTGTTGGCTTTTACCATTTGCGCGGTGGCAGCGGTGAGCGGATCGGGTATTTCCGGTTTGCTGGCCGGCGCTTCGCAGGCCTGCGCCTGACCGGCGGCCGTCAAAGTAAGGCAGAAGAGGCTAATAGCGATCGACTTTTTCATGAAACCAAATCTCTTGCAGTTGGACGTAAGTGGTTTTTAGTTCGCCTGGTTATTGTTCTATTCAGTCCATGAGAAATATTGGTTGGCAGACAGTTTTACCAGTCTGCCGGAGCCGCCGATTTAGCGGCTCTCTTGTTATTAGAGTTTGAACCGCCCGACCAGCTCCGACAGTGACGAGGCGGTATCCGCCAGGCTGGTAATATTGGAGTTGATGCGGCTTGAGGTTTCGGCTGAGTTTTCAGCGGCGCCGGAGATGCGGTCGATGTTGCTTTCAATTTGCTTGGTGGCGGCGCTTTGTTGCTCGGACGCCGCGGCCACTTGATTGGTGCGATCGCGGATTACGCTCACCAAGCCGGTGATGTCTTCCAAAGAACGGGTGGCTTCGCCGGCCTGCTCCACCGAGGTACTGGCCTGGGCGGTGCCTGCGGCCATCATTTCCACCGCTTCTTTAGAGCCGACCTGCAAGCGCTCGATCATGTCTTGAATTTCGGTGGTGGAGCTCTGGGTGCGCGAGGCCAGGGTGCGCACTTCGTCGGCCACCACGGCAAAGCCGCGGCCTTGTTCGCCGGCGCGAGCGGCTTCGATGGCGGCGTTCAGAGCCAGCAGGTTGGTTTGCTCGGCAATACCGCGAATCACATCCAGCACCGAGCCGATGCTGACGGTTTCGTTTCTCAAGCGGTCGATCACCTCGGAGGCGGTTCTGATTTCTCCAGCCAGCGCTTCGATTTGCTTGGTGGTGTTGATGACAATGGTTTTGCCGGAGCTGGCCGATTTGTCCGCCTGGGAGGCCCGTTCCGCGGTTTCGCTAACGCTGATGGTTACATCTTGAACCACGGTAGCCATTTGTTTGACCGCGACCACGATCTGTTCGATTTCTGACTGCTGGGTTTTGATGGCGCGTTCGTTTTCGCTGGAGAGCTGAGACACCATGGTGGCGTTCTCGTTAACTTCTTGCGCGGTATCGGCGACGCTGGAAATAATGCTGTGCAGCCGCTCGACAAAGGTATTGAAGCAGGTCGCCAGCTCGGCGATTTCGTCGCTGCCGGAAACCGGCAAGCGCCGGGTCAGGTCGCCTTCACCTTCCGAAATGTCGCGCAGCGCCCGCACCACATATTTGATCGGCTTGATGATGCTGGCCTGAACCAGGTAGGCAAGAGTGGCGGCGATGATGCTGATGATAATGACCAGCCAGATGGCGTCCACCACGGCTTCACCGATAATGGTATTCAGCTCGGACATGTCCACCCGCATGGAGATGGTGCCCACTTTGGTGTTGCCGTCCATGATCGCCTCGGTCAAAACGACTTGGCCATCGGTACGAACCATGCTTTCGGTGCGTGGCTGGCGCGGTACACCAACTGGGAATTTGTTGCCGTCAGCGCCTTGGGCATACCAGGCAAAAGGCTTGCCGTTGGTGTAGATGACCGCGTTGGTGACCCTTTCACTGACCGACAAAGCCTGGAGCGAAGCGGTGACGGTGGCGGTATCGTCGAAGGTTATGGCACCGATACTGGCTTCCCCGAGTACTTTGGCGAGGGTGCGGGTGTCTTCAATGATGGTTTCTTCGGTGGTGTCCAGCCCCGAACGAGCCGTGACCACCGTAGTCACTATGACCGCCAGCACACAGGTAACGGTTACGCTCAGCAGGATTTTCCATTTCAGGGATAAGTTATTCACGGTGTCCTCGTATTTCTCGGTTGTTCGCCAGGTAAATCAAAGTGGGATTGCGCCCGCAACCGTCGGCGGCTGGTGGATAAATCTTTTATTAGCTCGTTCCGCAAAAATTGTATTACAAAACTCTAGCAATGGGTATTACGGCGACGCTTGTTTATGGCTAGCGGCGGAAGGGCGCGGAACTTGAATATTTAATGGCTCTAGATGGGCGGGAAAAGCCGGGCGGAAGGAATAAAAAACACAATCGCTGTAGGAGCCGGCGATTGCGGCGGGGGCGTTGCTATAAAGATCCCTCGCAGGCTCGGGATGACAAATTCCGCAGGATCCTTCGCGAACTCGGGATGACAGGTCGCGCAGGGCTCATCGCAAGCTTGGGATGACAGAGCGCGACTAATGTCAGGTATCACGCGCCGCTGTCATCCTGAGCCTGCGAAGGATCTTGTCCCACGGCTAAGGCTTGGTTTTCGTTGCCTGTGTCTGGTTGCCATCGGTGGCGCTACCGAGAATATGCGCCACGAAATCCAAACCGATTAGGTCCTGATCGACAACCTCGATCCGCTGCCGGCGCTCAAGAATTGGGTAGAGACCGCAGGACTCGCCCGGCTGGCAGATGAAATTATCGGCATCCAGGTCGGAGCCGGCTTGCAGGTAATAGCTCCCGGGCTCAACATCTTCAAACATGTAGACCACGTCATTGCCGTCCAGCCGCCCAATGGCCTGGGCTACAGTCGCGCCGTCTTCGCTTTCCGCGTCCAGCAACAGAACGTAAATCGGGGGCAGCTGACCTTCGGTGGAAGCGCCGCCTTGCTGCAGAAACACCGGCAGTTTGACTTCCGAGCCGTCGTCCAAGGTAAAAGTCACTTGGCCGCGGTAAAAGCCCGCTCCCAGTTCGCTCCGGTCGGCGCTGACCAAATAGGTACCCAGTTCAGGTGGGCTGCCGGGCGCTTCCAGAGTGACACTCAGCCAGCTGACGTCGGTGCGGGCATCGGTAACGGACGGATCGCCACCGCCTTCGTTGGTCAAGGTAACTGAGGCTTCGGAAGTGTCGACCAGGTTGAGGCTTTCCGGGTCGGTGGTGACTAGCGGCGGCCAATCCGGTGGCTCGCCGCCGGCAGCCAGAGCTTCAGCGCGCTGAACCGCTTTCAGTGCGTCGATTAAACCATAGCCGTAGAGATCGTCGCGTCCGCTAGTACCGATATCGTCGGTCAGGTCGCCATTCACGAGCAGCAACTCAAACAGTTCCGAATCCAGCGGCGGGTGTACCGCTTTCATCAACGCCACCACGCCCGCGACATGGGGTGCCGCCATGGAGGTGCCCTGGTAGAGCGCGTAACGGGGCTCGCGGTTGCCCTGGCTGTCTTTGCGCGCCACGGTACTGAGCACGCCGTCGGCTTCGCCGTCGCCGTTGGCATCGCGCGCCAGGTTGCCGCCCGGGGCGGCCAGAGCGATGGTGTTGCCAAAGTTGGAATAGGGCGCGCGATTGTTATTGGCATCGGTGGCGGAGACCGAGAAAACACTGTCATAGGCGGCCGGGTAACTCGGTGCGTCGGAATTTTCGTTGCCGGCCGCGGCGATCAGAATCACGCCTTGGTCGCGTACCTGCTGGTATGCGTCTCGCTCAGACTGGGAGGCCGATGGTCCGCCCAGGCTGAGGTTGATGATGTCGGCAGGCTGCTCAGCAAAAAGCCCGTAGGAATTTTCGATTCCGGCGGCATAGAGCACGCTTTGGATGATATCGAAGCTGGTGCCGCCATTCTTCCCCAATGCCCGAAGCGGCATAATTCGCGCGCCCCAAGATACTCCCGCGCCGCCGATACCATTATCGCTGGCTGCGGCCACAGTGCCGGCCACATGGGTGCCGTGCCAGGAGCTTTCGCCGAGGGTAGCGCTGTCGCCCGGGTCGTCGGGGTTGGCGTCTATGCCATCACCGTCCAGGGCTCGGTCGGCGTCGCTGATAAAGTCGTAGCCATTAATCAACTGGGTGTTCAGGTCCGGGTGGGCCAGCACTACGCCGGTATCGACCACCGCCACTATCACCGGTGGGCGATCGGCTTCCTGCCCGGTGCTGATCTCCCAGGCGAGCGGCAAATCGATTCGGCGGTAGTGCCATTGGTTGGTGTAGAGCGGGTCGTTGGGGGTGCGCAGCGGCTGGCGAATGTAATTGGGTTCGGCGTATTCGACCCCTGGCTGCCGAGCCATTTGTTTGATTTCCCGCAGGGTCATGACTTTGCGGTAGGCCTCGGGGTTTTTGTCGCGCAGTGCGGCCATGGCACGGCTGAGGCCGGTTTTGGTTTTTTGTTTGTGCCCGGACTGAGGGTCGATCTGGCCGCGCTCTATGGGCACCAGGCTGGCGCGGCCGGGCCGAACATTGGCCAGGTCCAGCTGGCTGCTCATGCCGCTACTGAGCTGGAGTTGGCTGTGCGGCTTGAGCTTGACGATCATCTCGTCGGGCACAAAGTCGGCGCTTGGGCCGGCTTGGCTGCCGTTGGTGTTGGGGGCTAGGAGTTTTAGTAGATATCTCGATCCGCCGGTGAACGCATACACATTGACCCGGTACTGGCCGGTTGTGGGTACGACCAGCTCTTCGGTATCGGATTCGAAACCATCGGAAAAAGCGACTACATTGTTTTCGGCATCGAACAGGTAAAGATCCAGATCGCTGTTTTCGGGTGCGACCGGATCAAAGTCGGCGATTTCCAGCCGAATAACCTGCCCGGCCTGCAGGTAAGTGAGAAAATAGTCGTCTTCGTCGTTGCTATCGGCGAAGTTTTCGAAAGTGGGATCACCGCCGGTACCGGCGTTTTCGCCGTCGGCGTTAAAAACTACAAAACCCTGAAGGGTCACTAGATTATTGATCAACTGGGCCGTGTCGAGGCTGGAGTTGTCCTCCGGTTGGGCGCGGGAGTCGTTGATATCGGAATCCACAGCGGTGGCCGCCGCCGGGGAAATTCGGCCGCTGAGATTAAACAGCATAGGGTCGAAACTGACGCTGAGAGTACAGTCGCTTTCAATGGGCCCGGCAACGTAGGTGTCGCCCTGAAGCTCGCCACTGCAGCCGCTCACTTGGGTGCCATCCAGGCGATAGCCCTGATCGGGCGTCAGACTGAATTCGACCGTTTCACCAAAGGTGGCGACAGCGGTTTCAGGGCTGATCTGGCCGTTTTCCGCCTGGGCGGTGATTTGATACTCGATCAGCTCGAATTGGGCCCTGACGCTGCAATCGGAAGTAATCGGGCCGGTGGTGTAGCGGCTGCCGGAAAGACTGCCGCCGCAGCCGCTCACACTGGCAATTCGGTAACCGGGCTCGGTACTGATCTGAAATTGAGTACTGCTGTCGGGGCTGACGGTTTGTTGTTCCGGGCTCAAGCTGCCGCCAGTGCCGGCCTGGGTGGAGACCTGAAAGCTGGTGGGGCCGCTTTCGCTGCTGCAAGCGGCGAGCAGCAGCGAAACAACCAGCAGTAGGCCGAGCGTTAAAGGCGGCTTGAACATAGGCTTGGGTTCCTGACTTGCTTTGATGCAGTTACGGACACTATAGCGGATAAGATTAATTTAACGGCATTAAGTTCGCTGAGGGGCAGTACACAAAACGGGTAAGCGGAAAAGATTGCGGGAGGGCGGGCACGAAAAATGTAGGCTGGGAGGGTCCACCGTTGTACCCAAGGTCGGATCTGGGTTTTCGGTGGGCAGTGCCCACCCTACGGGGGGGGCGAGGCTCGAACAATGTAGGGTGGGCACTGCCCACCGTAAAGGGCGGGCAATGCCTGGGGTATTTAGTCTTTTAAGCCTTTACCGGTAGCCGCCCACAGAATGCCACCAAAGAGGTGTTCACGAAACAGAATGTCGCTGTAGGTAGCGGGCACATGACCCAGGGCAGTGTAGAAAGCCCGGCCGCCGTCGTACTCGTGATACCAGGCGATGGGGTGAAAATCGCCCATGCCTTCGCCTTTTACGCGGCCCCAATCGGCGACGGGATTGTAGGTGCTTTCATCAATGCTCAGGATGTAGTTCAGAGTGTCGATGTGCTCGGCGCCGAATTCGTAGAACTCATCAGTCCACCAGAAGTTATCGGGCATGCGCTCAAGACCCGGGAATTTGCGGTCCAGCACTTCCAGTTCGGCGGTTTGAATCACCGGGTGAATATGGAAAGTGCGGCCCACCATTTTGGTGTACCAATCCCAGTCGTATTCGGTGTCCGAGGCGCTGTGAACACCTACAAACCCCTTGCCGGACTGAATGAAGCGCTCCATGGCGCCCTGCTGTTCGTCGTTGAGAATATTGCCGGTGGTGAGCAGAAATACGATGGCATCGTACTTTTTCAGGTTTTCATCGTTGATCAGGTTGGCGTCTTCGTGCCAGTCGACGTTGAAGTAGTGTTTTTCGGCAATTTCGCGAATGGCGGTTACGCCTTCGTTAACAGACTTGTGATGGAAGCCGTCCATCTTGGTGAACAGCAGCACGTTGAATTGCGCCGGGTCTGCCTGAACCAGGGAGCTGAATGCCAGCAGGGCCGCCAGGCAAAAGCCGATAAGAGGGGTCTTTTTCATATTTCCGAATCTCCGGGATGTTATGTTTGTGGCCGGTATTGTGCCTTGAGTTGGCGGGCATGGGAAGGCGGTGGGCGGGGAATCGGAGAACGGAGGACGGGGAGTTTTGTATTTGTCATCCCGAGCGAAGCGAGGGATCTGCAATAGCGGGTAAGATCCCTCGCTAGCTCGGGATGACAATAGCTGGTTTGTGCGCGATTCGTTTTGGAGTGTGACGCTGCCCACCGATTGAAGCTCGGCTAATCTTCTTGCGCTTCCAACACCCTCTGGTCCAACGTCTTGAGCGGCTGCCCGGCGATTTTTTCAGAGATCCGGCGTAAATCCTTGAGCGAAACCTTGCGAATTTTCATAAGCTCGCGGACCACATCATCGAGCGATTTGTCGCCGTCGGTGCAGGCGCGTAGCTCGCGGTCCAGCTCTTCGAACAGCAGTACTGACCGGGCCGTGGTGGCGCCAGTGGAGCGACGCTTGATCAGCGTGTCTACATTCTTGCTCCTGTCCTCTAGGCTCGCCAAAACGATTTTGCGGCGATCATCGGTCATGGCTCCGGCTCTGTGGAGCAAATCGAAGGAGTAGAACTCCGCCAGGCCCTCGACGATCCAGTCGTGATTACCTTTGCCGCTGATGCGGGTGACCGAGTGCACCAGCTCGTGAATCAGCGAACTGGTGCCGTTTTCGCTCACCAGCGGCCGGTCGGCGTGCAGGAACAGGGAATTGGGGCCCGACAAACCGCCGCGCCACATTGGGTCGCCGTGGCCCACTATGGTCATGTAAGGCGGCGTGGTGCCAAAAGCCGCTTCCAGTTCCGGCCAGACGACGTTCATGAAAGTGAGTACATCCATACGCCGGAGGTCGCTGCCTCTGGGAGCGCTGACGGTAATTTTGGTATTGCCCAGCTGATCGGTGCGGGTACCCAGGCGGCCCGCGATGATCCAGCCGGTGGGGCGAGAAAAACGCCGCTCGGGGTTGTCGATGGCGAACTCAGTACTGTCGATTCGCTCCCAGCCGGTGCTGACACTAGTCCAGTGCTCGGGCAATTCGAAGCTCAGCCGGGCGCGCGATTCCGCCCCGGGTTCGGTTTTCACCCGGGCGGCGGGCACCAGATCGTCGCCGCGAAAAATCGCCCAGTCTTCGGTCATTAGCGCATCGTAGCTGTCGTCTTTGCGCTTGTGATTGATTTTGGCATTCAGGCTCAGGCGGGCGTCTTTTTTGGGCGGCTGCCAAACGGCACGGCCGTTTTTCAGTTTCAGTTTGCCGTTGGCCTGGATATCGGTGTGCCGTTCGGGGTCGATGTTGAAGTCGATTTCGCTGACCAATCCGCCGTGGTCGAGTTCGATAACCACATGGGCCTGGTCGGCCT
>CAZKCY010000051.1:0-7221 GCA_964551155.1 uncultured Marinimicrobium sp.
CATGGCACTTTCAAGCGCCTCAATAGACTTGTCCCGTCCGACAAACAGCGGAATTACCATGTGCGGATAAACCACCACATCCCTCAAGGGAAGTAGCGGCAACTCATTATTTTGTACAGTTGGAAGGTCTTGTTCAGACATCGAGAGTCCCCTCGTTCTACTAAGCAAACCGAACATCGGGCTTATAGGTTGAAAATTGGGGCGAAGAGAGGAAATTACAAGCTAATGCGAGCCAAAAAACCAAAAAGAGCGCCCAAAGGCGCTCTCACGTCGATGAACGGTCGAAACCTGCGCCTCAGTCTTCCTTGGCAATTTTGGCCTGAGGCTCATTGTGTTCATAGACCAGCAAGGGCTCGGATTCGCCTCGAATTACTGACTCATCCACCACAACCTTAGCGACGTTTTCCTCTGAAGGAATACGGTACATAGTGTCCAGCAGCACCGATTCCATAATAGAACGCAAGCCGCGAGCCCCAGTCTTGCGCTCCATGGCCTTTTTCGCGACCGCTTCCATGGCATCGGGGCGGAAATCAATCTCCACACCTTCCATCTCGAACAAACGTTCGTACTGCTTGGTAAGCGAGTTCTTAGGCTCCGTCAGAATCTGCACTAAAGCGGGTATATCCAGCTCATCCAGAGTGGCAATAACCGGCAGTCGACCCACAAATTCCGGAATCAAGCCGTAGCGCACCAGATCCTCTGGCTCGAGTTGATGAAGAATTTCGCCAAATTTGCGGCTTTCATCCTTACTTTTAACTTCGGCACCAAAGCCAATACCGCCTTTTTCGGAGCGCTCCCGGATCACCTTATCGAGGCCGGCGAAGGCGCCGCCACAAATAAACAAGATATTGCCGGTATCGACCTGAAGAAACTCCTGCTGCGGGTGCTTGCGTCCGCCCTGCGGCGGCACTGACGCCACTGTACCTTCAATCAGTTTCAGCAGAGCCTGCTGGACACCTTCACCGGACACGTCCCGGGTAATGGAAGGATTGTCCGATTTGCGCGATACCTTGTCGATTTCATCGATGTAAACGATGCCCTGCTGGGCTTTTTCGACATCGTAATCGCACTTTTGCAGCAGTTTCTGGATGATGTTTTCAACATCCTCACCTACATAACCGGCTTCGGTCAGAGTGGTTGCATCGGCGATAGTAAAAGGAACGTCCAGAAGCCGCGCCAGAGTCTCAGCCAGCAAGGTCTTGCCACTGCCGGTCGGGCCGACCAACAGGATGTTGCTCTTACCGAGCTCGACCGGGTTTTTGCCCTTGTCACCTACTCGCAAGCGCTTGTAGTGGTTGTAAACCGCTACCGCCAGTACCTTTTTGGCCCGCTCCTGACCGATTACGTACTGGTCTAGGATTGCCGAAATCTCGTGTGGCTTAGGCAGCTTTTCAGAACCGCCTTCGGACGCGCTTTCTTGGATCTCTTCGCGAATAATGTCATTGCACAGATCGACACACTCATCACAGATAAAGACCGAAGGCCCTGCAATCAGCTTGCGCACCTCGTGCTGGCTTTTTCCGCAAAACGAGCAGTACAGCAGTTTGCCGTTTTTGTCGCCGTTGTCACTGGTGTGATCGGTCATTAAACCACTCCGTTAAAATGGGTCGTGGGGTAACATTTCTCACTACCCCGAATATCAAGCGCCGTTACAAAAATGGCCTAGTTCGAGCTCTGGCCCTTATTTCTACAACGCCTGTTCTACTATACGTATCAAGTCGTGCTCTGGAGCAGTCTAAACTGCTCAGAAGTCAAACTTTGACTCTCTGTAACTATATTAGTGCTTCACAGAACGGCATTCAAACCGTAAATGGGCTATTTGGGGGCTGGAACCCGGCGTTTTACCACCTCGTCCACAATGCCATATTCCACTGCCCGCTCTGCGGTCATAAAATTGTCGCGCTCGGTATCGGCAGCGATTTTCTCTACCTTCTGACCGGTGTGGTGAGCCAGCAAGTCGTTCAGGCGCTCGCGAATACTCAAAATTTCCCGGGCTTGAATGTGGATATCAGAGGCCTGGCCCTGAGCGCCACCGCTGGGCTGATGAATCATCACTCGAGCGTTGGGCAAGCAAAAGCGCTTACCTTTGGCCCCGGCCGCGAGCAGGAATGAACCCATACTACAGGCTTGGCCGATGCACATAGTGCTGACATCCGGCTTAATAAACTGCATGGTATCGTAAATCGACAAGCCCGCGGTCACCGAACCGCCGGGTGAGTTGATGTAAAGGTGAATATCTTTGTCCGGATTTTCCGCCTCCAGGAACAGCAACTGCGCCACGACCAGGTTCGCCATATGGTCTTCTACTTGGCCCACCAAAAAAATCACCCGCTCTTTCAACAGCCGCGAGTAAATATCGTAGGACCGTTCTCCGCGGGCGGTTTGCTCCACCACCATGGGAATCAAGCCAGAGGCGGTTACTTCGGGTACTTTACTGGAATAATCGTTCGACATAATACAGTCATGTCCTTCTTTGATAGTGCGACGACCCGCCTTCACAGAAGGTGGGCCGCTGGATAAATATGTCGGGAGCTTAACCTGAGAAGCGTCTAGATGCCAGTATCACGACAGATTTGGCGGAGAGACTGGCCGCGAAATAACCATTTCGCGGCCATTTTGACCAGTTAGCCGCGTTTTTCGGCCTGACTGGCAACTATTTCGTCGTAACTGCTGGTTTCGTCGGTTACCTTGGCTTTGGCCAAGACATGCTCAACCACCTGGTCTTCGAGCACCGCAGATTCAATACCGGCCATCAGTTCACGATTGCTGTAATAGTACTCAACCACCTGCTCTGGCTCTTCATAGGTGGAGGCCAATTCCTGAACCATGGCTCGCACCGCTGTCGGATCAACCTTCAGCTTGGTTTCCTTGATGATCTCACCCACGATCAAACCCAGGGCTACGCGACGAGAGGCCTCTTCTTCAAACATCGAATCGGGCAACAGCGACTTAAGGTCGAAATTCTGCTGCTGGCCACCGAAGCGTTGCATCATTTGATTGCGCAGAACGTCAACTTCGCTGGCGATCAAAGCTTTGGGCAACTCCGGCTTATGGGATTCGAGCAGCGCGTCCATAACTTGAGTTTTGGTCTTGGCCTTAAGAGCGTGACTCAGCTCACGGGCCATATTGGCTTTGACTTCTTTACGGAACTGAGTTTTTCCGCCTTTTTCCACGCCAAATTTGGCATAGAAATCTTTATTTACCTCAGGCAAACGCTTTTCGGCGACGCGATTGACGTTTATCTTAAATTCAACCGAGGCACCGCGCAGGTCTTCAGCCTGATAATCTTCCGGAAAGGTCAGGGGAACAACCTTTTCTTCGCCAGCTTTGGCGCCGATCAAAGCTTCTTCAAAGCCAGGAATCATTGAGCCAGAACCCAATACCAGATCTTGCCCTTCAGCTTTGCCGCCTTCGAACTCTGCTCCGTCTTTGGTACCTACGAAATCGATATTGACCTGATCGCCTTCGGCGGCGGGACGGTCCACCTCTTCCCAACTGGCCTGTTGCTCACGCAGTACTTCAACCATCTTGTCGACGTCTTCGTCAGTCACTTTGGCGTCGTAACGAGTGATTTCGTAGTTCGAGAAATCGCCCAATTCAACACTGGGGTAAACTTCGAAAGTGGCTACGAACTCCAGATCTTTGCCCTCAGCAGTCTGCTTGGGTTCAATAGAAGGCTGACCAGCAGGTTTTACGGCTTCTTTCTTGACGGCCTCGTAGAAGGAGCGGCTGATGACCTCGCCCAAGACTTCCTGACGGACACCGGCACCGTAACGCTGCTTTACCACCTTCATGGGCACCTTGCCCTTGCGGAAGCCATTGAGACGGATATTCTTGGCTGCCTCTTGCAGACGTTTTTGCACCGCGCTCTCAACCGTTTCGGCGGGAACGCCTATGGTCAGGCGGCGTTCAAGACCAGAGGTCGTTTCAATGGAAACCTGCATATCTTCCTCGTAGCGTATAGGGCGATCGATTCGCATCGGTTAACCGCGCTGCGGGCTGCAGCTCGGTAGGCTAATTATAAAAGTGGTGCGGTCGGAGAGACTCGAACTCTCACACCTTACGGCACTGGAACCTAAATCCAGCGTGTCTACCAATTCCACCACGACCGCGTATGTCAAAGCGCACCAAAGGCGCTAAAGACAATTTCCGAAAGAGTCCAACTGATTGATTTTCAAGGAGTAATTTGAAAATTCACCCGGAGGCTCGGCTCGAAGGCTGGTGATTGTGCCACAAGCCCCCGAGAGGTTCAACAAATCGGTCACTGCATTGCCGTTGAAAGGCGTCTAAAGGCGCTCGGGCGTATAACCACGCGCCTTCAGCAGCGCCACCAAGCCCTCCTCGCCCAGCAGATGGCCTACCCCAACTACGAAAAATACTTGCTCGCCTTTGTTGAGGTAATCAGACACCGCTTCGGCCATGGCGTAATTGCGCTGAACAAAGACTTCGCGATACAGATGTTGACTGAAAGCCTGGTCGTTGAAAGCACCCAAAATAGCCTCGGCAAGGGCCTGCTCGTCGCCCTTTTGCCAAGCCTGGGCCAGATGCGCCAACTGCTCGGGAGCTGCTTCGAATTCTTTCAGTGTCTGCGCCAAAAAATCCTGTTGCTCACCGGAACTGAGGTTCGAAAACAGCGCCATTTGCTGCTCGAGGGTCTCTAATTCATGAATTTCTTTATCGGCGTCGCGCTTGGCCCGCTGCAGAAAATAGCGATCCAGCCCCAGTTGCTGGTCAAATTCGCTTTCCAAAAGCTGCAAATTCACCAACTGCAGTGCGGCCAGCCAGGGCTTTAAGGGCAGTAGTTGAGCTGAGCTCAGCTCCAGGCCGTGGACGCGCTCAGCAAGCTCCGACCAAAGCGCTGGAGGCAGAGTTTCAGATAATGTTTGGCCGCTGGAGTAATAACCCTGAGCCAAGCTCACTTCCCGAACATACTCAGGAGAGAGCGCTTCCAAATCCAGCTCTACCGCTAAAATGCTTGCCTCGTCATAAGCCCTCAATATGGAGTCAGGCAATGGATAAAACGACTCGGCGCCGTAGTGCAAAGCGCCAAACAAATAGACTCGAGCGCCAGAATCTGGATTATCAAGGCGCCACATCAGCGGCGCGGCATTAACGCTGACCGAGCCAAGCAGAAGCCACACCAAGCCGAACCAGAGCAACGCGGACCTGGGAGCCCTTGATATCGAACGCATCACTGTCAACTCAGCCGACCCGGCATCGCCAACAGAAAGCTAGCAAGGGTTGCATTGCTGCCCAAGCCGGCTGATGAGCCACACTCGGCCGGCACTAGCTGGGCCAGGGAGGGCCCTAAGGGGGCCGCACTAGAGCCAATCCAGCTTAGTTCTCCGGAGAGACCCATCGCCAAGAGGTAGTTGGGCCTGGAAGGCGATAAAGGAAAATACTGCTTAAGGCGCGCTATAGATATCTGCCGGCCAGGCTGCATCTTGATTCTAAGCAGTGCAAAGGCGTCGACATCAGCCAGAAGTTCGACCTCAACGCCCGGCGCAGCCACCCAGCAACGAGGTGGATGCTGAGGAGGAGTGTCGAGCGTAAGCTGATCGAGAATCTCCGCTGTGTCCCAATGCGATTGATTGAGTACTTTTTGCCCAAATGACAGAATCTTGCGCTCGTAATCCGGGGTCTGAAATTCTATTACCTGCACCCCGTGCAATAAGGAATGGGGCGTCAGAGGCGGTACTTTTACTACGTCCCCGAGCTTCAGCGGACGCACGGCGGTAAAAGCCTCCATAGCCGCCCGCAACTTCTGTTCGGTTTCAATAAGAGTCGGGTCCAACTGCTCTTGCCAATCCCGCAATAGCTCCACCGGGACCGGCTGGTCGAGCGCTATGCCCGCGCGTCTGCGCTCCTCGTCGAGCAGGCCATCAATATCCTTGCGCACCGCCTCGTAAGCTTTTACCGCCTTCAAATAAGCTTGCCTGAAGTCGAGGTCGGAGGAGAATTTGGCCCGCTTTTGGGGATTAAATCCATAGCGTATACCGCCGGTGTCACCGCCCCAGGCCTGTTTATCAATCCGAGTAACCACATAAACTTCGCGTTTGTTTCGATGCGCCTCGAAATAGAGATCGCCATAGACTTTCTCGGCAAAAGGATCCAAGACCTTGAGCAACAACAGACCCCGGGCTTGGTCCGCCACCAGCCGCCGCGGAGCCAGGGCCAGCAGCCAGGGCAAAGGTATAGAACCGCCCTGGCCCGAAACCATAGACTGACCACGTGCCTCTATGCCGGTGTACCAGATTTCTCTACCCCAAGCCTTGGGCAGGGTGATCGGCGCCAGGGACAGCGGCGCGTTCAACTCCAACCAAGGGGCCTCTTGAGCCAGGGCAAAAGCCTTCAGTGAGTCTGGCGCAGCGTCTAAGGCATTCAGTTGCTCAGAGATTTCTCGCGCAGCGGGGAAAATGGCCACGTGGATAGCTGAGGGGAACATATGCACCAGTGCCAACAGATCGACAGCTGGCTGGCCCGGGAGATAGTACTGGCAAAAAGAAAATTCCAGCGTAAAACACCGGTTATCCGCTCCAGATTCGGCAAACAGACGCCACTGCTCATCCAGAACAGTTTCGGGATGGCCGTGACTTGCAGAGAGAATCAGCAAAAAGGCATATTCCTAGGGACGGGCATCAAAGGGCGTTAACTAGGCCAACTAACTATGAGGACATACCTGACTAAGAGGACAGCCCTGAAAGCCTAGCCTGACGGCCAAGCTCGAGCCAAAGGAGCGCAGTTTAGCAGAAGACTTCCCGGACACATAGACGTCACTCAATTCGTTCGATAACGGTACTTATCCCCTGCCCCAATCCAATACACATAGTCGCCAAACCAAGACTGACGTCCTTTTCGCGCATTACCGTCAGCAGCGAACCAGTAATGCGGGTACCTGAACAACCGAACGGATGCCCCAAGGCTATAGCGCCGCCATTTAAATTGAAGCGCTCCTCCAAGTCATCGAGCAGTCCCAGATCCTTGAGCACAGGAAGCGATTGGGCCGCGAAGGCCTCGTTCAGCTCAACGCACTCAATATCGCCCATGGTGAGATTGGCGGCTATTAAAGCCCGCTCACTGGCTGGCACCGGCCCATAACCCATTATGGAAGGCTCCACCCCTGCCAGGCCCATTGAAACCACTTTGGCGATTGGCTGCAATCCTAAGTCCGCCGCCCTCTGCGCGGACATCACCAACATCGTAGAGGCGCCGTCGGAGAGC
>CAZKCY010000051.1:7231-10032 GCA_964551155.1 uncultured Marinimicrobium sp.
GCGAGGAGGTACCTGCGGTTACGCGTCCATTTTTTGGATCGAATACCGGCTTGAGTTCCGCCAAACCCTCTACCGTCGTGTCCGGCCGGATAGTTTCATCATCTTCCACCAAGATTGGCTGGCCCTCGGGGCTGTGACCTGGCACTGGAATTATCTCTCGCTTGAAGGCGCCTCGACTGCGCGCCTGGGCTGCCAACTGGTGCGAACGAGCGCCAAACTCGTCCATTGCTTGCCGCTCTATGCCATGAATTCGAGCCAGGTATTCAGCGGTAACCCCCATATTGCCAGCTGCCTTAGCGACCGAAAGACCCAAAAGGGGGTTGGGGTCTATGGCTTCGTACATGGGAAGATGACCGAGATGCTCCACGCCACCCACTAAATACACATGCCCGAGCCCCGCCTGAATATTCACCGCGGCGGTGTGCAGAGCCGACATAGAAGAGCCACACAAACGATTGACAGTTTGCGCCGGCACACTGTGCGGCAACTGCGCTCTGAGCCAGATATTGCGTGCGATATTAAACGCTTGCTCTTCTCTTTGAAGCACACAGCCCCAGATAAAATCGTCAATTTCAGCTGGGTCGAGAGCGGGGTTGCGGCCCAGAAATTTTTGTATCAATAGTGCCGACATATCATCCGCCCGGGTATTGCGGAAGCATCCATTTTTGGAGCGTCCCATGGCCGTGCGGGCGTAATCCACAATCACTGCATCTTTGGGGTGCAAACTCACGGCTATCTCCTCGGCTCAAGATTCTTGATGGGCATAAAACGGACGAGCCTCCGCCAAACGCTTACTTAGGCTTTTGGGGAGTTCGTACAACGGACCC
This sequence comes from uncultured Marinimicrobium sp., assembly GCA_964551155.1. Classification (GTDB taxonomy): domain Bacteria; phylum Pseudomonadota; class Gammaproteobacteria; order Pseudomonadales; family Cellvibrionaceae; genus CAZKCY01. Next base: position 8,059 of record CAZKCY010000051.1, read on the forward strand.
AGATGAGCCCATTGGTCGGCCATATCGGCAAATTGTTTTGATCCCAAAGTATCGATCCAGCGCAGCAAGCCGCCGCGAAAGGCGGGAAAGCCCAGCCCATAGACCAAGGCCATGTCGGCTTCGGCCGGCGTCTCGACAATGTCTTCTTCCAAGCAACGAACCAGTTCGGCGGCCATGGGCAACATCATACGCGCCACAATTGCCTGATCATCCAGCTGTTGCGGCTCCGCGCTGTGTTCTGCAACCAGCTTGTCGGCCTCCGCGCTGGTCTTCTTCACCAATTTGCCTTTGCGATCGGTCTCGTAATCGTAAAAGCCTTTGGCGTTTTTCTGCCCTAACCGCTCGGCCTGATACAGCGCCTCAGTCGCAGAGGTGTAATCGCGCGCCAGCCGGTCTGGAAAGGCTTCGGCCATAACCTTTTCAGCATGGATGGCGGTATCCAGCCCAACCACATCCAATAAATAGGCCGGGCCCATCGGCCAACCCCAGCTTTCCATGGTTTTATCGATCTGATGAAAATCGATGCCGTCCCGCACCAACTGGACAAAGCCCGCAAAATAGGGAAACAGCACGCGATTGACGAGAAATCCCGGGCAATCTTTGACAACCACCGGCTTCTTGCCCAGAGCATTGGCGTAGGCCACAGTCCTGGCAATGGCCTTGTCCGAAGTTTGCTTGCCTCGAATCACTTCGACCAAGGGCATGGCATGAACTGGATTGAAAAAGTGCATGCCGCAAAAATTTTCCGGGCGCTGCAGAGATTCGGCAAGTGAGGTGATCGAAATGGTCGAGGTGTTGCTGGCTAGAATGGTGTCCAAGGTCACCTTGTTTTCAGTTTCCTGCAAAACGGCGCTCTTAACTTTCTCCCGCTCGACCACCGCCTCGACCACAATATTTACCCGGTCAAAGCCATCGTAGTTGAGGGTAGGCTCGATGCGATTGAGCGCTTCGCCCATTGCCCGGACCTCAAGTCGATTCCGCTCTACCTGTTTGGTGAGCAATTTGTTGGCTTCGTTAAGACCCTGGTTGATTCCGTCCTGGGCTATATCTTTCATTTTAACGGGAATACCTTTAACCGCCGACTGATAGGCAATCCCGCCACCCATAATACCAGCGCCCAATACCGCCGCGCGCTGCACCTTTTGATCGGCTTGCCCTTGCCAATACTTCGCCTTCTTGCTGAGCAATTGATCGTTTAAAAAGATACCGACGAGCGCGCGTGCCACACTGCCTGAGGCCAGCTCAGCAAAGGCCTCGGCTTCAATTTCCAAGGCCCTATCGCGGCTTTCCTTGCTCGCCTTTTGCATCACGTCAATTGCGCGCAGAGGCGCCGGGTAGTGAGGGCCAGCTTGGTCGGAAACGAAAGCTTTGGTGGATTCAAAAGCCAAACCGGCCTCTATGTCGTTAAGACCCAGGGCGTGCTTTTTCTGAGCGCGTCGAGCCTGAAAATCCAACTTGCCTTCGCGACACTGGCGCAAACAATCCAGCGCTGCCGAGCGCAGTTGTTGCGCCTCTACGATGCCATCGATAGCACCCGCCTTGAGCGCGGCTTGAGCATCGTAATTGCGCGCGCTGGCTATCCACTCAGCGGCCGTATCCAGCCCAACCAAGCGCGGCATACGCACTGTGCCGCCCCAACCCGGAATAATGCCAAGCTTGGTTTCAGGAAACCCGAGTTTAGCGTCCGGAGCTGCGATTCGATAATCACAGGCCAGGCACAATTCGAACCCGCCGCCGAGCGCATAGCCGGCTACCGCTATGACCACCGGCACAGACAGATCTTCAAGGCGATTGTAGTTGCGATTGTTCAGCTCCAAATGGGACCGAACCTCTGCGGAGCCGGCCGCAAAAACCGATTCAAATTCATTGACATCGGCTCCCACCATAAAGGCGGGTTTAGCGCTGGTGATGATCAGCCCGGAGATGTCGCCTCTTTGTTCGAGCAAATCCAGAGCCTCGCTCAACTCTTTCACG
>CAZKCY010000052.1:0-3062 GCA_964551155.1 uncultured Marinimicrobium sp.
CAATGCGGTTTCTCTCTATCAGGAATCTAAAGATCTGAGCTTTGAAGCCGTGCATGTCGAAGGGGCGGCCAATCTGGCACGCTGCGCCAGAGGGCAGGGGGTGGAAAAGTTTATCCAGCTTTCCGGGGTCGGAGTCGATCGCCGCTCGCCCTCGAAGTATGTGCGAGCTCGCGCTCGGGGTGAAGAGGCGGTGCGGCATGAGCTTCCCGAAGCAGTCGTCGTGCGTCCGGCGGTGATGATCGGCCCCGGTGATGCTTTTGTATCCAGCTTGGCGATGCTGACCAAATTCCGCCTGGTGCCTTTGTTTGGGCGCGGCGGGGCGCTGCTACAGCCGGTTTACGTGAAAGATGTGGCTCGAGCTATCGCCGAAATAGCCTTGGATGGTAACCACAGCGGACTTACTTTCGAATTGGGCGGCGCCGAAATTTATACCTATCGCGAAGCTCTCGAGGTCGTTGCCGGCTACTACAACCGGCGCTTGTTGAAGATTCCGGTGCCCTATGCCTGTTGGCGGGCCCTTACCTTTGCCCTGAAATCTCTATCCAATCCGCCTTTGAACTACGATCAGCTGGTTTTGATCCGCCAGGGCAATGTCGTAGATAGGAGCCTGCCCGGTTTTGCCGAACTGGGCATCGAGCCCGCAAGTCTGGAATCGAAGTTGAGCGATTGTTTGTCCTGACTGAATCAATGACACAGGCTGGCCAGTGCCTGCTTGGCCAACTGTTGTGCCATAAGGTCAAGGCATCGAGTCTGGGCCTCGTCATTGCGATTCAGGCGTAAGAGCGCCACCAACTTTTGCCGGAATTCGCTCAATTGCTCAAAAGCGGCCAGCCGTTCGGGGTAATCCAAGGTTGTATCCTGGCTCCAGTAGAGCAGGCCATCGTGCGATCGGCGCAGGCAGTCTTTAGCCTCGGAGAACTTCTCCAATCGACACAGCAGGTTGGCGTAATAGCGACCCACGGCGCCGAATTGTGATGCCGACAGGCAGTAGTCGCGCTTTCGGACCGCGACCGCAAAGCGCAGCAAGCCTATTTCGTAAGCGGTGCCCAAAAAAGCCAAAGCCTCATTCCAGCGGCTGGCACTATAGGCTTCCACCCCATGATTGTAAGCTCCCTGCCACAGCGCTTTGGATTGCTCCGGGCTGTCCAGCACCAGCAGGCAGTGCTTATCGCACAAAAACTGCAATTTCATAAGATGCTTCCTTTGTTCTTTGGTGCGAATGGTTATCATTTATAATAACCTCATGATCCCGGCATATGCAACGGCTGAATGGAAAAAAGGGAGGTCACTATGCAACAGGCGGAAGAGATAAGAATCGCCCTGGCGCCCGAGACTCTGGCGCGCCTGATGATGGAGCGGCGGGTGTCGGCGGAAGAGTTTCGCTGTCTGGATAGAGCGGCAAAAAGCCGGGTGAAAGCAATAGTTCTGGATAATGTTCAGGCGCTTATGAAAAATCTCGCGCGCGAAAGCTAACTGGTAGCCCGGGCGGAATTTGACCGTTTCGTGTATATTGCCGCCGGTACTCTGGATAAGGAATTTTTTTAGTGTCCGACGCGGCTTCACCCGAAACCCGTCCCGCACCGGGGCTGTTGCGCTCCAGCTCGGTGGTGGGCTCAATGACCATGCTCTCCAGGCTGCTGGGCTTGGCGCGCGATGTGGTCTTCGCGCGCGTTCTGGGTGCCGGTTCCGGGGCCGATGCTTTTTTTGTCGCCTTTAAAATCCCCAACTTCATGCGCCGGCTGTTCGCCGAGGGGGCTTTCGCCCAGGCCTTTGTGCCGGTGCTGTCCGAATACCGGCAAAAAGGCGTGCATGTCGCGGTGCAAGAGCTGGTGGACCGAGTCGCCGGCTGCCTGGGTTCGGTTTTGATTCTAGTGACGCTGCTGGCGGTCATAGGTGCCCCCGTGGTGGCCGGTGTTTTCGCGCCGGGCTTTTGGTTTAACTCGCCGGAGAAGTTTGCCCTTACCAGCGAGCTGATCAGAATTACCTTTCCCTACTTATTATTGGTATCGCTGACCGGTTTTGCCGGGGCGATTCTCAACAGTTACGATCGCTTTGCGATACCCGCCTTCACCCCGGTCATTCTCAATATTGGTCTGATCAGTGCCGCCCTGCTGGCGGCGCCTTTAATGGTGCACCCAGCCTATGCGCTGGCCTGGGGCGTGGTGGTATCGGGCATCTTCCAGTTGCTGTTTCAGTTGCCCTTTCTTCGCCGAATTCACCTCTTGCCGGCTCCGAAAATCGACTGGCGCCATCCGGGCGTTAAAAAGCTGCTCTGGTTGATGGCGCCGGCCATGTTCGGGGTCTCGGTGAGCCAGATCAACTTGATGCTCGACACCATTCTGGCCTCGTTTCTGCCCACCGGCAGCGTGGCCTGGCTGTACTATTCCGATCGACTGGTGGAGCTGCCTCTGGGGGTCTTCGGGATTGCCCTGGCCACGGTAATCATGCCCAGTCTGTCGCGCCTGCACGCCGCGCAAAGCACTTTGGAATTCAGTCGCACCCTGGACTGGGCGCTGCGCGCCATAGTTCTGCTGGCGGTGCCCGCCGCTCTGGCGCTGATAGTGTTGGCCGAACCGATTTTGGTGACCCTGTTCCAATATGGCGAAACCAGCGCTCGCGACATGCTAATGGCCAGTTACAGCTTGCGTGCCTATGCCCTTGGATTGCTCGGTTTTATGCTGATCAAAGTCTTGGCGCCCGGTTATTTTGCCCGCCAGGATATGAAGACTCCGGTGCGTATTGGGATATACGCCATGCTCGCCAATATGGTGATGAACGTTGTTTTGGTGGCACCGCTGTATTTCTGGTTCAACATAGGCCATGTGGGCTTGGCCTTGGCTACGGCCTTATCGGCTTACCTAAATGCCGGTTTGCTTTACCGTGGGCTGCGCCGTCAGGGTGTCTATCAACCGCAATCCGGATGGGTTCGTCTCCTTAGCCAGTACGGAGCAGCCAATCTGGCGATGGTTGCGTTACTGCTCGGCGGATTGTACTACTGGGATCAGTGGCTGGATTGGTTCTGGTGGCAAAGAGCACTTCATCTGACAATTTTATGCCTGGCA
>CAZKCY010000052.1:3072-10024 GCA_964551155.1 uncultured Marinimicrobium sp.
CGGCATATGTCGCGATTTTGCGCCTCAGTGGGGTAAAAATCTCTCAATTTCGGCACTTGCATTAATTTTCAGCAAAGCTTCGCCGGTATGCTAATCTAGCGATTATGGGCGACAGTAAAATAACTAAAGCAAGTTCTTCGCCGACAGCATCGAGGCCCCCCGATTCCGCTGTCCGTCCCCCTCGTGCCTCTATTATTGAATTGAGTCTCGACGCCTCCAGTGGTTATGTCACCGCCAAATTGATTCCGCACCCCGAAGCTGCAGTCTTGAGCCTGGAGGCACTGCGGTGGCAGTTGGAGGAGGCGGGGTTTGGGCGTTTCTACACCTCCGATGAGATTTTGCAGACCTTGGTGCGCCGGGCGAATGATGCCGAGGACGGCGACTATGTGATTGCCGAGCGGCGCGATGCGCGCTTGAGCTGGCGAATCACCGACGATAAGCGGGCGGTTTACTTGACGGCTATTCCGGCCTATGGCGGAAAGTCGCCCGAGCGCGGTGCCCTGCTGGAGGCTTTAACGGAGCTCAAGGTTCCGGAGCGTTGCATCCTTCGACCGGCGCTGGACGAGCTGGTGGCCATGGGGCAGGCAAATAACCTCTGCGTCGCCAAGGCGGTTGAACCGGTACCGGGTGAGGACACCCAGTTCGAAATGCTGGTGGAGGAGTGCAAGCATCTGCAACTGGCCGAAGACGAGCGCGGCAGGGTAGATCTGCATCATTTGCACGAATTTGTGGTGGTTGAGCCGGGAACCCCCTTGCTGCGTCGAATTCCGGCAACCGCGGGAAAGTCAGGCGTTAACGTGATCGGCGAAGCGCTGCCGGCGAAACCTGGGCGGGAACTGGAATTGAGCAAGGATTCAGAAGGTGCTCTTGTCTCGCCAGACGACGCCAATCTTTTGGTGGCTCAGATCAAAGGGCATCCAGTGGCTATTGCGCGTGGGGTCCGAGTTGACCCGACGCTGCGCGTCAAAAATGTCGATCTAAGTACCGGCGATATAGATTTTGATGGCTCCCTGGAAGTGACTGGAGATATCACCAGCGGATTCGTGGTTCGCGCCACAGGCGACATTTTTGTTCGCGGAGCAGTGGAAAAGGCTGATGTAGAGGCGCGCAAGAACTTGACGGTTTTGGGCGGCGTGATTGGCGAAGACTTGGGGCGCGGAGCCGATAAACAGCTGATTTTGCGCACCCGCTTGCGTGCTGGCGGCACTATAGCTGCCAAATTCATCAATCTGGCTGAGGTCTCGGCGGGGGACGATGTGGTAGTGCGCGAGTATGTGATGCAAAGCCACTTGCGCGCTGGAGGCGCGATTTTACTCGGCCAGGCTGGAGGCAAGGGTTGCCTTATCGGCGGACGCGCCGAGGCGGGGCATTCGTTGAAGGCCAATGTGCTGGGCAGCGATGCCAGCGTCGCAACCGAAGTCCGAATCGGCAAACCCAACCCCAAGCGGCGTTTGCTGGAAGCCCTCAAGCAGGCCCTGCTGCAGTCTGAGCACAATATTCAAAAGCTGGCGCCTTTGCTCGAAACGGTTGAGCAAAGAGCCGCCAGTGCTGGTCCCTCGCCGGAAAAGCTGGCCAAAATCCGCCACACCCTGGACGCCCAACGACAGCGGCGGATGCGGATACAGCGCATTATCCAGCGTTTGGCAGAACGGCAAAAAGTATCGCAATTAGGATTCGTGGAAGTTAAAAAGGCGCTACACGCCAACGTCAGTATTACCATTGACGGCGTCAGCTGCAGCTACCACAAAGATTTGGGACCCCGTAGCCTGGTGCGCGCCGGCGCGGAATTGGTGAGCAAGGCCTGACCTTGGCCCGCCAGGTCTTGCTGCCCCCTTACCCCTTTTTTACCGCTCCTGTATACTCTCGCCCCTTATATAGTTTATCGATCGAGGCATGCTGGTATCACTGTGAACCCGGCCCCCAGAGAGTTTATTCGCGGGCTGCATAATCTGCGTCCCCGACACCATGGCTGCGTGGCGACCATAGGCTCCTTCGACGGTGTTCACCTGGGGCATCAGGCCATACTTGGGCAGCTGATTCGAGCTGCCGAAGCCCATCGGGTACCCCCGGTGGTGATCATCTTCGAGCCCCAGCCGCACGAGTTCTTTGCCGGCGATAAAGCACCTGCGCGTCTGATGCGGTTGCGGGAGAAGCTTCAGGCCCTGTTTGCCGCTGGGGTCGAGCGGGTCCTGTGTCTGCAGTTCAATGCCAGCTTGCGCAGCTTATCAGCCGAACAGTTTGTCGAGCGGGTTTTGATCGATGGCTTGGGTATTAAGCATTTGGTGGTGGGTGACGATTTTCGCTTCGGTTGCGACCGGAGCGGAGATTTTGCATTGCTGCAACGCATGGGCAAAGAGCGAGGTTTCGCGGTCAGCGATACCTGTACTCTGGAAGTCGATGGCGAAAGAGTCAGCAGTACCCGAATTCGTCAGGCTCTGGAGCAAGGGGCTTTCGATTTAGCGGCGCGTTTGCTGGGCCGGCCCTACTCGATTGCCGGTCGAGTCGGTTATGGTCGCCAAATAGGACGCGATTTGGGTGTGCCTACCGCTAATATACAGCTGCGTCGCTACCGCTCGCCGCTGCACGGTGTGTTTGCGGTCACCGCTCATCTGGCCGATGGCCGCTCCTGGCCGGCAGTGGCAAACCTGGGGGTGAGGCCGACCTTCAGTGGCACGCTCAAGCCCATTTTGGAAGTGCACCTGCTGGATTTTGCCGAGCTTTTGTACGGTAGTGTGTTAGAGGTGGTATTCAACCACAAATTGCGGGACGAGCAGAAATTTGCCTCCCTGGACGAGCTGCGCGCTCAGCTGCAAAAAGACATCCAGCAGGCGCGCGCCTACTTTAATTGAGATCAACCCGGGCGAAATTAGCGAGCCATGACTGACTATAAAGCAACTTTGAATCTGCCCCATACGGCCTTTGCCATGAAAGCCAATCTGGCTCAGCGCGAGCCGGAAATGCTCAAGCAGTGGTACCAAGACGATCTTTACGGGCAAATTCGCACTGCCCGGGCGGGACGCGAGTCATTCATTTTGCACGATGGCCCTCCCTACGCCAACGGCGACATTCACATTGGCCACGCGGTCAATAAGATCCTCAAAGATATTATCGTCAAGAGTAAAACTCTGAGCGGTTTCGATGCCCCTTATGTGCCCGGTTGGGACTGCCACGGGCTGCCGATCGAGCACAATGTCGAGAAAAAAGTCGGCAAAGCCGGCACCAAGGTGGATGTCAAAAGCTTCCGCCAGAAATGTCGCGACTATGCCGCCAAACAGGTTGATGGGCAAAGAGAAGACTTCAAGCGCCTGGGGGTGCTGGGCGACTGGGACAACCCCTACCTGACCATGGACTACGCCTTCGAGGCCGATATCATCCGGTCCCTGGGTAAGATTGCCGAGCGCGGTCATTTGCACAAAGGCTTCAAGCCGGTCTACTGGAGTGTGGTGGGCGGCTCGGCTCTGGCCGAGGCGGAAGTTGAATACCAGGACAAAGTCTCCCACTCCATCGATGTGAAATTTGCCTTTACCGATGTCGAGGCGTTGGCTCATGCGCTGCCCGATTTGGGCGGCACCGGGCCGGTTTCGCTGGTGATTTGGACCACCACCCCCTGGACCATTCCCGCCAACCAGGCGGTGAGCGTCCACCCCGAACTGGACTATGTCGTGGTTCAAGTGGGTGGCGAGCGTTTGCTGGTGGCTGAAGCCCTGCTGGCCTCAGTCGCCAAGCGCGCCGGTTTGGATGCGCCCAAGGTTGTTGGTCGTTGCCAGGGGGGGGCTCTGGAGCATCTGCAGCTTCAGCATCCTTTCTACCCGCGCCAAGTGCCGGTTATTTGCGGCGAGCATGTTACCACCGAGGCCGGTACCGGCTGCGTGCATACAGCGCCCGACCACGGTATGGACGACTTTTCGGTCGGTCAGAAATACGGCATCGGCACGCTCAATTATATCGACGACAACGGCTTTTATCGCGACAGCGTGGAAATCTTCGCAGGCGAGCACGTCTACAAAGTCGATGAAAAAGTGGTCGAGCTTTTGGAGCAGAAGGGCGCTCTGCTGGCTCACAACAAAATTACCCACAGCTATCCGCACTGCTGGCGCACCAAAACGCCGCTGATCTTCAGGGCCACGCCCCAGTGGTTTGTCAGCATGACTCAGAACCAGCTGCGCGACCAGGTCAAAGACGCGGTCGATCAAGTGCAGTGGGTGCCAGACTGGGGCCGAGCGCGCATCGACGCCATGCTCGCGTCTTCCCCGGACTGGTGTATTTCCCGCCAGCGCACCTGGGGCGTCCCCATAGCGTTGTTCGTGCACAAAGACACCAGCGAGCTGCACCCTGAAACTCCGCGCCTGATTGAGGCGGTGGCCAAGAAGGTCGAGCAGGACGGGATGGACGCCTGGTTCGACCTGGACCCGGCGGAGCTGCTGGGCGATCAGGCGGCTGATTATCAGAAGGTGGCCGATACCCTAGATGTCTGGTTTGATTCCGGGGTTACTCACTTTGCGGTGCTGGAGCAGCGCAAAGGGCTCAAGTATCCGGCGGATTTGTACCTGGAAGGCTCGGACCAACACCGGGGCTGGTTTCAGTCTTCGCTGAAAACCGCCATGGCCATGAACGGCACGCCGCCCTATAAAGCGGTTTTGACCCACGGCTTTACCGTCGATGCCCAAGGTCGGAAGATGTCCAAGTCGGTGGGCAATGTGGTGCCGCCGCAAAAAGTCATGAAAGAACTGGGCGCTGACGTCTTGCGCCTCTGGGTGGCGGCCACCGATTTCAGCGGCGAGATGAGCGTTTCCGACGAGATTCTCAAGCGCACCGCCGACTCCTACCGCCGGATTCGCAACACCGCCCGCTTTATGCTCGCCAACCTCAACGGCTTCGAGCCCAGCCAGCACAGCGTGCCGGCTGGCGAAATGCTCGCTTTGGACAGTTGGATCTTGGATAGAGCCGCCGAGTTGCAGGCCGAAATTATCGAAGCCTACGACAGCTACCAGCTGCACCATATTTATCAAAAGTTGCATAACTTCTGTGTCGTCGACTTAGGCGGTTTTTACTTGGACATCATCAAGGATCGCCAGTACACCACCCAGGCTGACAGTCTGCCGCGCCGCTCGGCCCAGACCGCCTTGCACCAGGTCATCGAAGCCATGGCTCGCTGGATAGCGCCGATTCTGAGTTTTACCGCCGATGAGCTCTGGCCATTGATTCCCGGCGAGCGCCAGGGTTCGGTGTTTGCGGCTGAGTGGCATTCTCTGCCGAAAGCGGAAAATCTCGCCTTCAGCGCCGAAGACTGGCACCGGATCGCCGAAGTCAAAGACGCGGTCAACAAGGTTCTGGAAGAAAAAAGGGGCCAGGGACAGTTGGGTGCATCGCTGGGCGCGGAAGTAGTGCTTTACTGCGACGACGAGCTGCGCCTATTGCTGGAGCGGTTGGGTAACGAGCTGCGTTTCGTGTTGATTACCTCCACCGCCGAGGTGCGCCCCTTGATAGAGGCATCTAACGCTGAAGTTACCGATCTGGAAGGCTTGAAAGTGGCGGCCAGCAAGTCCGAGCACGCCAAATGCGTGCGCTGTTGGCATCACCGCCCCGATGTGGGCAGCAGCCCTGCTCACCCAGAGGTGTGCGCCCGCTGCGTGGAAAACGTCGATGGCCCGGGCGAAGAGCGTCATTACGCCTAAAGGCGGTGAACGGCAAACGATGGAAACGACAGAAACGATAGACGTAGAAGGTGGTAGGGCGGGCACTGCCTGCCTCCGCATAGATCACTGAATGGAAAGAATCCTTTGGAAGCCGCAAAACCTATGACTTTGAACTTTTCCGTTCCGCGCCAAGCCTGGCGCTGGTATGCCTTGGCGCTGGTCGTTGTGCTGCTGGATCAGGCTAGCAAATACTGGATGAGCACCAATCTCGAGTATGGCGAGCCCTGGGTGCTGACCTCCTTTTTCAACTTTACCTTACTGCATAACCCGGGGGCGGCCTTCAGCTTTTTAAGCGAGGCTTCCGGCTGGCAGCGCTGGTTTTTTGCGGTGATTGCGATAGTAGTCAGCTTGGTGCTGATTGTCTGGCTGGCTCGGGTCGCGGCCTCCAAACCGCTGGAATCGCTGGCGCTAGCCCTGGTGCTGGGCGGCGCCATTGGCAATGTTTATGACCGATTGGCCCTGGGCTATGTGGTGGACTTCATCTCTGTGCACTACAAGAATTATTATTTTCCCGCCTTCAATATTGCCGACTCAGCGATCACCCTGGGCGCCTTTTTGTTGATTATCGATATGCTGGTAAATAAGGACAAACCCGCTGATGAGTGATTTGGCCGTGGGTGAAGGCACTAGCGTAACCCTGCACTTCGCCCTGAAATTCCCCGGAGGCGAGGAAATCGACTCCAATTTTGGTGGTCAACCGGCAACTTTCACGGTCGGCGACGGTCAGTTGTTGCCCGGCTTTGAAAAAGCGCTATTCGGGCTAGAGGCCGGCGCGCGCGAGAGTTTTGTCATAGGGCCGGAAGAGGGCTTTGGCCAGCACAACCCCAGCAATGTGCAGGAAATACCCCGGGATCAGTTCGGAGCCGACATTGAGCTGGAAATAGGGCTGGTGCTCTCCTTTGCCGATGCCCAAAAGACCGAACTGCCCGGAGTCGTGCGCGACTTTGACGAGCAACGGGTAGTGGTGGATTTTAACCACCCTCTGGCGGGCAAGGACATAGTGTTCGACGTCGAAATTTTGCAGGTTGAGCCCGCTCAGGTACATTAGTTGGACGATGGACGATGGACGATGGACGATGGACGAGAAATAGTTTGCAGGTATTTGGAGGCTCGGTTTGTGTGCCGCGCCTAGTTTAGTGCGTTCTTTCCGTTCCCCGTTTCCCGTTTCCCAAAAAATCTTAGGTTTGTTATGCAGATAAAACTCGCCAACCCCCGCGGCTTCTGCGCCGGCGTCGATCGCGCCATCGATATCGTCA
>CAZKCY010000053.1:0-1711 GCA_964551155.1 uncultured Marinimicrobium sp.
GCACCTCTGAGAGCACACCGATTTCCAAACCCCAATCACTGGGAATGCGAATCGAATTGACCACATCGACAATCATCGAGAACTCGCCCGCCAAGGGGTAGCGAAAGCTGTCGATAAAATCCAAATAATCGTCTCGCCCAAAAACTTTTCCCAAAGCGCGCACCAAAGGCGAAACCAACAACCGGCTGACTCGGCCATTGAGCTTGCCGCCCGCCGCTCGGTAATAGTAACCCTTGCAGAAAGAGTAATTAAACGTGGGATGCACCACCGGATAAAACAGTTTGGCGACTATATCGCGCTTGTAGGTCAGGATATCGCAATCGTGCAGTGCTACCGCCTTGGCTCGGCCGGAGGCCAGAGCGTAGCCCAGGCAATACCAGACATTGCGCCCTTTACCCAGCTCCCTCGGCGCCAAACCGTATTCTTCGAGCACTTTGTCTATGGCTTTGAGCCTCGGCCCGTCGTTCCAGAGAATATGGTGTTTTTGCGGTAGGCGAGAGAAGAATTCTTTAGCGTGTTCAAACTGCGCTTCGGTGGCGCGATCCAGACCAATGATGATTTCGTCCAGATACTCAATCTTGCACAATTCATTGATGATGTTACTTAGAGCTGGGCCCTCCAGTTCTGAATAAAGGCAGGGTAGCACCAGACACATGGGCTTTTTCTCGGCCCATTGGCAAAGCTCCGCTTCAATTTCCTCAATCGGTCGATCACCCAAATTGTGGAGCGTCGAAATCCGTCCATTTTGAAAAAAATCGCTCATAGTCTAGTCTCTCAGGTGATCGTTGATTCGTTTCTACCGACGCAGCACAGTTTAGTCATCCAGCTCGGCCAAGGCGTCTAGCAAAGCCCGATTCCAACCCGCCGCGCCCTCTTCTGGTGCGCGCCTGGCGTTTTTTAGTGCGTCATCTTCCATGTAACTGCCATCTTTGTGGGGCACAATGATCGGAGTGTCCACCTGCTTAAGCATATCCAGGTCGTTGGGGCTGTCGCCAAGCGCGATGGTGTGAGGAGTTTCACCGTAAAATTGTTCATAGTGCTTTGTTAAGGAGACCACGGCGTCACCTTTGTCGCACTGGCCCATGACGTGATAAAAACGCCCGCCTTTCAGCACTCGGAGTTTGCGCTCTTCCAGGCGCTGAATAAATTCAGGCAGCTGGTCCGGTGCGTCCCGCCACAAGATGGGCTCAGAAGCTTTGCGCTCGGATGCCAATTCGGCCGCCGCCAATGACAAGCCAGTGACATGGACGATTTCTTCGGTAGTCATCCAAGCGAAACCGGTAAAGCGGTAGTCGGACTTCAACTCGGACAGCACCTGCAAAATATGCTCTCGGGGAACACCCCTGTAATCGTAATAATAACCATCGCTGATCGATCGGGCGTCGACTTCGATGCCCATAGCGGCCAGCTGCTCCTCGGGAATCATCACCAGACTGCCGTTCTCGGATACCAAGGGGGCGCTGTTGCCCAACTCTCGACGCAGTTCGAGCATCTCTGGTGCCGTTTTACTGGAGACCAGAATTAAAGGAATCTGACGCTTATTCAACTCCGTCAAAGCAGGCTTGGCGCTTGCGTAGCTGTAATCATCATGATTCAGCAAGGTCCCGTCCAGATCGGTAAAAACCAGTATTGGTTTCATAAGTGCTCCTGGGGTTTCGCATTAAGGCGGCAGGCCTCAAGCTCGTTACATAGTCAAACGACCTCTTCAACT
>CAZKCY010000053.1:1721-9889 GCA_964551155.1 uncultured Marinimicrobium sp.
CGCCATTCTCTTCACGGGCAACTACCCGCGCTGCCTCTTCAACTTCTACGTTGGTCACTCTATGGCTTGAATCCAACGCCAAGACTATATCCGCTCTCGCAGGCATTTCCGTTAAAATCCACCGGGTCAGGCGCTCATAGTGACTTATAAACCGGACCAGTTCCGAAGGCGACATCAACCGCGAAACCGCGCGCTGCTGTTTATTCAAGGCCTGCGCCAGCGCCTGTTCCTGCAATGCGCGCCACTCGTACACCTGGTCAAAAGAGGGCGCCTTGAGCATCGCCATTAAGTCTAGCTGAGCAAACAGCGGCTGATAGGCTGTGAGTTGCTGATTCACATACTGGCGCCAACTGCCATTGGGATCTTCCTCTCGCTCCAGTTTGTTACAGGCTATCGACAACATCGAAGAAGGCTGAGGACGGGCACCGACACACCAGCCTTCAAAAATAATCACATCGGGGCGGCCGATATGGCGGGTCCACTCCTTCGGCGGATACCGATCATCAATGGCTTTATTGAACCGAGGAATGACCGTTTCGGTCTCCGGGCCGGCGGCGCGCAACTCGGCAAGCAGTTGTTGGCCAAGTGCTAGGTCGTGAGTGCCGGGCACACCGCGGGTAGCCAGAAGCGGATGCACCTGCTTGGCCAACTGCGCGCGCTCGGCGCGAGTCAAATATAGATCGTCAATCGACAAAGTGCATACCCGCCATCCCTGAGCCTCGAGCAAGCGCGCGAGTATTTGTGCGGCGGTGGACTTACCGGTCCCCTGGGCGCCATTGAGCCCCAAAACCAGGGGCTCCGGCTGCGCGACCATGCGGTTCGACAATAATTGCGCCAACGGCCAATAAACGTTGCATAAATGCCGAGCCACAGCTTCGGGCAAGTTCAATCCTTTAAGCAGTTTGTAGGCCTGCCCGCCCACCGCCTCGACTTTCAGACCGCGGCGATCGAGAAACTCCTTTGGCCAGGGGCTGATATCCGGCTTGAGTTCGTCAGTCACAGATTCTCCTACTGGTCTATCCTAGATTGATGATTGCAGGATTTGGGCCACAGTGAAACAATTTGCGAGAAAAGTGGGATTAGCCGCCAATTTTGCTTGCTGGATTGATACAGACCACCGAATGAGTCCAAACTCGACCTTGAAGTGCAAGAGGCATAGCGATGGAAACCACGCTGTTACTTTCTCGAATTCAATTTGCCGCTAACATCAGCTTTCACATACTGTTTCCGGCAATCACCATGGCCCTCGCCTGGTTTTTGCTATTTTTTAAGATCCAGTACAGCCGCACGGAAAATGAAGTCTGGATGCGGGCCTACCGCTTCTGGGTCAAGATCTTCGCGCTCAGTTTCGCGCTCGGGGTGGTCAGCGGCATTACCATGTCGTTCCAGTTTGGCACCAATTGGCCCGGCTACATGGAAACCGTGGGAAACATTGCCGGTCCACTGCTGGGCTACGAAGTGCTCACCGCCTTTTTTATGGAGGCCACTTTTCTCGGCATTATGTTGTTTGGTATGAATAGGGTTTCCAACCGCGTTCATACCCTGGCCACGGCGCTGGTGGCGATAGGCACCAGTCTCTCGGCCTTTTGGATCGTCTCGCTCAACTCCTGGATGCACACCCCAACCGGTTTTGAGATGCGCGACGGCGTGGCCTTTCCCGTCGATTGGTGGCAGGTTATTTTTAACCCTTCCATGCCCTACCGACTGAGCCATATGCTGGTGGCTTCGGGGCTGACCGCCGCCTTTTTGCTGGCCGGCCTCTCCGCCTACCGGATTCTTAAGGGCGACCCAAAACCGGCGCCGCGACTGACATTAAAAGTGGGGGTTTTCGCCGCCGCGCTTTTGATTCCACTGCAAATTTTTCTCGGCGATCTGCACGGCCTAAACACCCTCAAACACCAGCCGGCCAAGGTGGCCGCTATGGAAGGGCTCTGGCACACTGAGAAAGGCGCGCCTTTAGTGCTCTTCGGCTTACCCGACGCGGAAGCGGAAAAGAATCATTACGCCCTGGAAATTCCCGGCGCAGCCAGCCTCATTCTCACCCACGACTGGCGTGGCGAAGTGCGCGGCCTGAATGAATTTAAAGACGAACATCCGCCAGTCGGCCCGGTATTCTGGAGTTTTCGAATCATGGTGGGCATGGGTTTTCTTATGCTCGCAGTTTCCTGGCTGGCAAGCTGGCGCTTGTGGCGGCGAAATACTATGCCTGCCTGGATGCTGAAAACTCTGGTGGCCATGAGCTTTTCCGGCTGGGTGGCAACCCTAGCCGGTTGGTACACCACCGAAATTGGTCGCCAACCGTTTCTGGTTACCGGCTTGCTGACTACTCGAGAAGCGGTAACCTCAATGGCATCCGGCAACGTGGCGCTGACCTTGACACTCTATTTGATTCTCTATGCTGTCTTGCTGGTGGCCTTCATCGGCACGCTTTTTGTTATGGCGCGCAAGGCGGTAAAAGTCGATCAAGAAGACTACCCCGACACGCTCCAAGACCGTTTGAACCCGGTAGTGCAATCCACCAAATAACGCGAGGCAACTATGAACTTGACCGGCGACGCTTACTGGCTGCCCGTTATATTTGCCGGCCTGATGGGGCTGTCCCTGCTGATGTACGCCATGCTCGATGGCTTCGACCTGGGTGTGGGAATACTGCTCCCAGGCGATGACGAATCCCAACGCGATGTCATGATCTCGTCCATTGGCCCCTTTTGGGACGCCAATGAGACTTGGCTGGTGATGGGCGTGGGCGTACTACTGATCGCCTTCCCTCTAGCCCACAGCACAATTCTGCACTACTTGTACCTTCCTGTTGCACTGCTGCTTTTGGGACTCATTTTGCGCGGCGTGGCGTTCGACTTTCGCGCCAAAGCGCATGTGGAGCAAAAACAACGATGGGATTGGGCCTTCAAAGGCGGCTCGCTACTGGCTACGCTTTCGCAAGGCTATATGTTGGGCTTGTTCGTGATGGGCTTCGAATCCAGTCTGGCGGCCTACGGTTTTGCCGTTTTGAGTGCTGTTTGCGTCAGTGCCGGCTACTGCTTCATCGGCGCTTCCTGGCTGATCATGAAAACCGAGGGTGATTTGCAAGTGCGCGCCGTTTCCTGGGCGCGCCGCAGTGCCTGGTTGATGGCCCTCGGGCTAGTCGCAGTGTCAGTGGTCAATCCTTTGATTAGCGATTTGGTATACCAGCGCTGGCTCGGCCAAGGCTCGAGAATGATTTTATTGATCATACCAGCCCTCGTTGGCGCGCTTTTTATTTGGGCGGAGCGCTACTTAAGACTTTTGCCCATGAAAGACGACGCCGGCTGCTGGATTCCGTTTGCTGCCGCTGCAGGTATTTTTGTGCTCAGTTTTCTGGCCTTGGGTTACAGCTTTTTTCCCTACTTAGTGCCTGAACAAATCGACATTTGGGAAGCCGCCAGTGCGACCGAATCGCTTTGGTTTATTCTGTACGGAGTCATAGTAGTGGTGCCAACGATTTTCCTGTATACCCTGTTTGCCTATCGGGTGTTTTGGGGCAAAACCAGAGAACTGAGTTACCATTAAGCCTGTATAAGCGAGCAAATAAAAGCCAAAATCAAACCCAGTTCCGCAGGAAAGGACGATGTAATCATGTCGAATGAGACCAATTCCGAAGTACAGCCAGAAACATTTCGCGGCCAGGCCGCCCAATACCCAGAAATGTTCACCCGGGCACAAAGCTGGGGAAACACCGACTCAGAGGCAATTCGCTACCAAGCGCAAACCCAGACTTATCAGCTGAGCGGCGCTGCAACAGAAGGCGCGCAAGTGCTGCATTATCTGCACCGGGAACTGGAGGGCGATTTTATTTTGCGCACCCACCTTAGACTGAAAAGCCTCGATGCCGGTGGCCACTCAAGCGGCGGCTGGATGCTTCGGGATTCACTTTCCGAAGCAGGCCGCAGCCTGGAGGTTGGGCTGACGAACGCGGAAGAGTTGTACGCCGACTCCTGGGCAGGCGCTGACCCTAACCACGAACAAATGCGGATTTCCGATAACAGCGGCGGCTCAGTAGCCGATGTCATCCAGCTCGAAAGGCGCGGTGAACGCTTGATCATTTCCTACGCTAAGTTTGGAGAGGTCTTTAGTCGCACCGAGTTGGACCAAGCCGCGCTGCCCAAGCGACTCTGGGTGGGCCTTTTTTTGCGCGCCAGCGACGGCGCTCAAACCCTAGTAGAATTCCGCAATGTCCGCATAGTGCGACCGGCCTGGGAAGGGCTGGTGCCCTACAAAGACTATCTGGGCAGTCGCCTGGAACTGCTAACTCCGGCCACCGGTCAGCGAGAGGTAATCTACACCACCGCCCAGGGTATAGAGGCGCCCAACTGGACGCCCGATGGCAAAGCGCTGATCTACAACAGTGGTGGGCTCCTGTATCGCTTTGATCTGGAAAGCCGCACCAGCACCCAAATCGATACCGGTTTCGCTGTCAAGAACAACAACGATCACGTGCTGTCTTTTGACGGTCGCTCGCTTGGAATCAGCCACCACGCCGAAGAGCATGAAGGTAAATCGATTATTTATCGTCTGCCGGCGGAAGGCGGTGAGCCGCAACAGCTTACCCCCAGAGGGCACTCCTATCTGCACGGTTGGTCGCCGGATGGCAAATACGTTATTTACACCGGTGAGCGCAATGGCCAGTTCGATATCTACCGCACTACCACCGACGGCGCGGGCGAGGAAACCCAACTGACGGACCACCCAACGCTCGACGATGGTTCGGAATACAGCCCCTGCGGCAAATATATTTACTTCAATTCGGTGCGCACCGGCACCATGGAGCTGTGGCGCATGAACGCCGATGGCAGCGACCAAAAGCAGCTCACCGATGACGAGCTGAACAATTGGTTCGCCCATCCCTCACCGGATGGTAAAACCCTGGCCTTTTTGTCTTACCTGCCCGACATAGAGCCCAGCGGCCACCCCTATTACCAGCAAGTCTATTTGCGTACTATGCCGGCCGAGGGCGGCGAACCGACGGTCATCGCCTACCTCTACGGCGGCCAAGGCACCATCAACGTGCCCTCCTGGTCGCCGGACGGCAAGCAACTGGCGTTTGTCAGCAACAGCGTTATCGAGGACTGACTCGAAACCCGGATTCGCGGACCTGGAAACACTCATGGCGCACACCCACAAGCATAGCCACAGCTCCAAAACGCCCGAGCGCGAACGCCGCTTGCTCTGGGCCCTTGGGTTGATCGCCAGCTTTATGTTGGTGGAAGTGGCCGGCGGCTTAATCTCCGGCTCCCTGGCTTTGCTTGCCGATGCTGCGCATATGGCCACCGATGCCGCCTCTTTGCTGCTCGCGCTACTGGCTTTTCGGCTCAGTCGTCGGCCCGCCGATGCCGCCCGCTCCTTCGGCTTTCACAGAGCCGAAATTCTCGCCGCCTTTATAAACGGCGTTACCATGATGGCGCTGGCGGTATGGATTGTTTACGAAGCCGTCAACCGAATGCTGGCGCCGGTTGAAATAATGGGCGGCGTTATGCTTTCGGTCGCGGCGCTGGGCCTGTTGGTAAATCTTATCGCCTTTTGGTTGCTGCACAGTCGCGGTGAGGAAAATCTCAACCTGCGCGGCGCGGCTTTGCATGTTCTGGGCGACTTGCTCGGCTCGGTCGCCGCCATAGCTGCAGGTATTGTGATTTTAATGACCGGCTGGACGCCGATCGATCCTATCTTGTCACTGTTCGTCGCCGCGCTGATCTTACGCAGCGCCTGGAGCATCACTCGCGAATCGGCGCATATTTTAATGGAAGGCGCGCCGGCCTATTTCGACTTGGATCAGTTGGGCGCCGAACTTTGTGAACAGATAGACGGCGTAGAAAATATTCATCATATGCACGCCTGGTCGCTGACCCAAGAGCGGCCCATGATTACCTTTCATGCCCAAATCACCGAAACGGCCGATGGCGACCGGGTTATTCGTGAGCTGAATCTATATTTGCGCGAGAGAGTCGGAGTCCGGCATGCCACCATTCAAATCGAAAGGAACCACTGCAAACTAGATCCAGATAGCGACTAAGACAAAATTTTTCTTGATCAACCACCAACCAAATTCGCCCCTTTTACAAACATTGAAAAGCTTTCGCACCTATTTTACAGCTCTCCTTCACAGTTCTCCAAAATTGTCTCCTCGCGGTAAAACTTCCCTGTTGCTTTTTTCTCATACGGGCAGTAGTTTCAGCAGCTAAAGAATCAAGGGAAGTGTTAATAAAAATAATTCCACAGAGGACTTTATCAAGTGCAAGACACCAACGACCTAAAACTGATTCTCGATACCCGGGTAGCTTTGGTTACCATCGAAAGTTACGAGGAAAATAAAACCATCGATCTCCTATTGCGCGTCGCGCGCCAGAAAGATCGCAGTCTGCATCGTTGGTCAGTCACCGACGGCTTGACCCGGATGGGATTCGGCCCTCAGCTGGCGCCCCAGAAAAGCCAATACCAGGCACCATTGGAGGTGCTTGAGCATATTAAAGCTCAGCATCAGGCTGGCATTTACTTGCTCTGCGACTTACACCCATTTCTAACAGAAGACCCCAAAATAGTGCGGCTGATAAAAGACATAGCGCTCAACCACGCCACTGTACCGCACGTTTTAATTTTGCTCAGCCACCGCCTCGATTTGCCCCCGGAAATCTCCCGTTACAGTGCTAAATTCAAGCTGTCGCTGCCCAGCGACGAGCGTATTTTGGCGCTGATTCGCGAGGAGGCCCGGCACTGGTCCAAACAAAATAATGACGCCCGCCTCAAAACCGACAATGCTACGCTGCGCAAACTGGTGGCCAACCTGCAAGGTTTGAGCGCCGGCGATGTGCGCCGCTTGGTGCGCCAGGCAATCTGGAACGACGGCGCCCTGACCGAAGCGGACATCCCCATGGTCAACAAAGCCAAGTTCGCACTCATGGAAATGGAGGGCGCCATGAGCTATGAACACGAAACCGCCAACTTCTCCCAGGTGGCGGGGCTCGACAATCTCAAGCGCTGGCTGCTTGCCAGGAAGGACGCATTTATGGGCGCGGAGAGCGCCATGGAAGCGCCCAAAGGCATTATGCTGCTGGGCATTCAGGGCGGAGGCAAGAGCCTGGCGGCCAAGGCAGTCGCCGGAACCTGGGGCTTGCCGCTGCTGCGCCTCGACGTAGGCGCGCTCTATAACAAGTACCACGGCGAAACCGAGCGCAATCTGCGCGAAGCGCTAGCGCTTGCCGACGCCATGGCGCCCTGCGTGCTCTGGCTGGATGAAATCGAAAAAGCTTTGGCCCAGGGCAGTAGCGACGACGGCACATCCCGCCGGATGCTGGGCACGCTGCTGACCTGGATGGCGGAGCGCAAAAGCCAGGTGTTTCTCACCGCCACCAGCAACGACATCAGCAAGTTGCCACCGGAGTTGATTCGCAAGGGCCGGATGGATGAAATTTTCTTTGTCGATTTGCCCGACCAAAAAGTACGCGAGGTCATTTTCGACATTCATCTGAAAAAGCGCGAATTGAACCCTCAAGATTTTGATTTGACCGACCTGGCGATCGCCAGTGACGGCTTCTCCGGCGCGGAAATCGAACAGGCGGTGGTCGCGGCCCGCTACAGTGCCGGCAGTCAGGGTCATGCGGTCACCACCGCGCAATTGCTGGAAGAGTTGGCCAATACCAGTCCCTTGTCGGTGGTAATGGCGGAGCAGATTGAGCAGTTGCGACACTGGGCGGCGGAGCGGACGGTACCCGCTTAACTGGTCGGCCGCCGGTGAGGTTTGTGACGAATGTATAAGGTGCGCACTACTCGGGCGACAACTTCGTCGTCGTCATCGAGAATATCGATAGTGAATTTAGGTAGGTATTTTTCGCCGTTTGCGGTTTCGGCTCGGATATTGTCAAGCAGTTGATCGTCAATTTCGAAAAGGGCCCGCACCCGGCCGCGCCCCGGCTTAAGAAAGTCTATGTGCCCACTTTTGTCCCAGACGTAGTAGTCCTCGCCCAGGTTGTGGAGCAGCATCATCATGTACCAGGGGTCGGTCATCGAGAATAGACTGCCACCGAATTGAGTGCCGAGGTAATTGCGGTTGTACCAGCGCAGTTTAAGTTCGGTTTCAATTACCCGAAAATCTGGTCGAATATACGTCGCCTTAATACCGGTAAAAAACAATGGCGGCCAAA
>CAZKCY010000054.1:0-259 GCA_964551155.1 uncultured Marinimicrobium sp.
AACTCAGTGGCCGAGCGGGCCGGTCTGGAACCTGGACAGGAGATCGTTTCGGTTGATGGCGAGCCTACACCCACCTGGCAAGCCCTGCATCAGCAGTTGTTGCGGCGCTTGGGAGAGAGCGGCACCATCAGTTTTACGGTCAGCTATCCCGACTCCAACCTGCAGTATATGTCGCAGGCTCAGCTCGATAACTGGCTGCGAGGAGTGGACGAGCCCCGACTGGCACAGCGTGCGGGTCTTCGTTGACGAGGTTGAGGGC
>CAZKCY010000054.1:269-9814 GCA_964551155.1 uncultured Marinimicrobium sp.
AGCCCAATCCGGTTGAGGGTCTCGGTCTGCAATTAAAGGTGCCCGAGGATCAAGTGATTGTCGATCAGGTAGAATCGGGCAGCCCCGCCGATCAGGCCGGTCTGCAAGTCGGGGATCGGATACTGGCGGCTGATGGCCAGGCCATGACCTCCAGGCGCGAGTGGGTGGATTATGTGCGTGCCCGTCCGGATCAACAGATAGAGTTAACTCTTGAGCGAGAAGGGCAGCGTCAGCAAGTGACCATTGTGCCCGCAGAAGTCGAGCAGGGGGGGGAGCGCTTTGGGCGGGTTGGCGTGGGGTTGGAGCCCCAGCCCTGGCCTGAGGAGATGCTGCGCGAATATAAGTATGGCCCGATTGAGGCTTTTGTGGCTGGGGTTCACCGAACTTGGGAAACTTCTGGCTTTGTCTTGTTGTCGGTAAAAAAGCTGCTGGTCGGAGAAATTTCCACGAAAAACTTGAGTGGGCCTATCACCATTGCTAAGGTGGCCGGCTCCTCGGCCGAGAGCGGCTGGAAAAGTTTTGTCGGTTTCGTGGCCTTATTGAGTATTTTCCTGGGGGTATTCAATTTGTTGCCTATCCCGGTTCTGGACGGCGGACATCTGCTTTACTACGCAATTGAAGTGATCAAAGGCAGTCCGGTATCCGACAGGGTGCAGCAAATGGGCTTCAAACTGGGATTGTTTGTGATTCTGGGATTAATGGGCCTGGCGCTGTTTAACGATGTCATGCGACTTTAACGGCTGGCGACTCCTGAGTGTGGTAGCCATTGAAGTAACGCTAACCCAATTAACAATGATTAAAATAGAACCTATTCTATGATGCGAGTTTCGATGCGGTTGTTCAGTGTAATGCTTTTGCTGTGTTTCTCTGTAGGGGTCACAGCGCAAAGCTTTCAAGTCAGCGATATTCGTGTAGAAGGTTTGCAGCGGGTTTCGGCGGGCTCAGTGTTTAGCGCCTTGCCTGTTCGGGTGGGAGATACCCTCGATTCCACAGATATTCAAAGCGCAACCCGAGCTTTGTTTCGAGTGGGCTATTTTTCCGATGTCACTATGGCGCGCGACGGCGATGTATTGATCGTTAGAGTAAAAGAGCGGCCCGCGATCAATGAAATTACCATTGAGGGCAATAAGGTTATCAAAACCGAAGACCTGATGGAGAGCCTGCGGGAGAACGATCTGTCCGAAGGTCAGATTTTTCAGCGCGCTACCTTGGAAACCATTAGTCAGGCGCTTGAGCGCGAATACATCGCCCAGGGCCGCTATGGTGCCTCAGTCGATGTGGAAGTTGAAGAGCTGCCCCGAAATCAGGTCAAAGTGGTTGTCCAGGTCAATGAAGGCAAGCCGGCGCGAATCAAGGGTATCAATATTGTCGGCAACGACGTCTTTCCCGAAGATGATTTGTTGGATTTGTTTGAGTTGAGTTCCTCGGGTTGGTTTTCCTGGATTACTGGCGATGACAAATATTCGCGGGAAAAGCTTACCGGTTCTATCGAAGCTCTGGAGTCCTATTACCTGGACCGCGGTTATCTGGATTTCACTATTGATTCAACCCAAGTGGCTTTGAGCCCTGACCGCTCTGAAATTTATATTACTCTTAACGTCACCGAAGGCGAGATCTATACGGTCAGCGGCGTTGAACTGGCGGGCGATCCCATTTTGCCGGAAGAGGCGATCCGTCGATTAATCATGGTGCGGGAGGGGCAACGATTCTCCCAAATCCTGATGACCACTTCATCTGACTACATTAAGCAGCGCCTGGGTAACGAAGGCTATACCTTTGCCGAGGTAGAAGGTATCCCGGAAAAGAACACCGAAGACAAAACCGTTGAAATAACCTTTTTCGTCGATCCTGGCCAGCGTGCCTATGTGCGCCGAATCAATTTCAAAGGCAATACCAAAACGATTGATGAAGTTCTACGGCGCGAGATGCGCCAGATGGAAGGCGGTGCCGCTTCCACGGCTCAAATCGAGCACTCGAAAGTGCGCCTGAATCGATTGGGTTATTTCAAGGAAGTGAATGTTGAAACCATTGAGGTACCAGGCACCACCGACCAGATAGACGTGGAGTATACGGTTGAAGAACAGCCCTCGGGCAGTATGGGCTTGCAGGTAGGCTACGCCGAATATTCGGGCTTGTTGCTGTCGGCGAATATTCAGCAAAATAACTGGTTTGGCACCGGCAAGCGGGTGGGCATGTCGCTCAGCAATAGCCGTTTTCGTACCGCCTACAACTTTTCCTACGACGACCCTTATTTTACTCGCGACGGCGTAAGCCGCGGATTTAGCCTGTACTACTCGCAGAGCGATTACGGCAATATCGGGGTTGCGGGTTACGGTACCGATGTCTATGGTGGCAAGGTAACCTTCGGCTACCCGATTTCTGAAATCGAGCGGGTGGGTTTCAGTTTTGAAGCACGGGATTTGACCGTGAAGCCCAGCAGCCGCTCGCCGGTGGAAATGTTACGCACGCCCAGAATTCCACCCGGTGCCTCCTATATTACCTATACCCAGGCACGCCAGGCTCGAAATTTGATTGATGTAGGTCTCGATTTCCCTGAAGGGTTTGAACTTCAGCCAGTGACTGAAGATGTGCTGGCCGAGCCAGGCTATCTGGATGTCCATGGCTTTAATTTTCGGGACGTGTTGGTGGGCGGCTTTTGGGGCACCTCCACCCTCAACCGAGGCATGCTCGCTACCCGTGGTACTTCACAAAGGTTGTCTCTGGAAGTGGCTTTGCCCGGGGGTGATCTGGAATACTATAAGTTGGAATACGATGCCGAAACTTACAAGCCGCTGACTCGAAGCCTGACCTTGAAGCTGCGTGCGAATTTGGGCTATGCCGATTCCTACAACTCCGATTCACAGTTGCCATTTTTCGAACATTTTTACGCCGGCGGCTTTGGTTCGGTGCGCGGCTTTGAGCGCAACAGTTTGGGGCCTCGCAGCACTCCCGCGGAAGGGGATTTCTTAAGCACCTATCTCTGGGATGACCGCAACGGCGATGGCTTGGATAACGCGGGAGACATAACGGATTCTGCGTATGTGCTTTGCGACGATCCCAGTATTGTCGACCCGGACAACGAATCAGTTGATTTCAGTTGTAGAGAGGGACAGCTGATGACCCGGGTTACTCCATTGGCACAGCAGCGTCAACGGGACAGTCGGCGCGATGCCTACGGCGGTAATATCATTGCCGTGGGCGGTGCTGAAATACTGTTTCCGCTGCCGTTTATTGAAGACCAGCGCTCCATGCAGAGTAGCTTCTTTGTCGAGGGTGGTAACGTCTTCAATACCAATTGCCGGGCAGAACAGCGCAACTGTTATGAACCAGACTTTGACAAAATCAGCGTTTCCGCCGGCCTGGGCTTGACCTGGATAACCGGTTTTGGTCCACTGACGTTTAGTGTTGCCAAGGCGTTGAAAGAAAATGAGGAGGATCGCCCCGAAGTGTTCCAGTTTACCGTGGGTGGCCAGTTCTGATTCAAGCGATTTATCGATAGAAAATGTGCGCCGCAACTAGCAGCTTAGCTTCGGCGAAGAATATTTGAAGACCGGGCATTAATCAGTGTGCCGATCATCGAAATTGTTTTAAAACCCTGAGAAATTTTAAAGAGGAAAATATTGTGACTATTAGCGCAACCAAAAAGATCATCCTTGGCCTTGGGATATTGGCTTGTTCCACTCTGGCTTATGCCCAAGGCAAGATTGCGGTTCTGGATCTGCAGGCTGCCATGCTCAATACCGAAGTTGCCCAAAAGCGTCTGGAAGAGCTGGAAAAGAACGAAGATTACGCGGCTCTTAGAACCAAGTACCAGAGCTTGGCTTCCGAAATTCAGGCGCTTCAGGAAGATGCCCAGAAAAACGCCATGACCTGGTCCGAAGAGCAGCGCACCGCCAAGCAGCAAGAAATGCAGAAGCTGCGCCAGGAATACGAAGGCACTCTGCAAACCTTACAGGGCGGCCGGCAGCGCATTATGCAAGCAATGATGCAGCAAATGGGTCCCCAGACGCGTACGGTTCTCGATCAACTGATTGAAGCCCAGAAAATAGATCTGGTCATCGATAGCCAGTCGGTATATCACGCCGCTGACAGCTACGACATCACTGAAAAGGTTACTGAACTGCTCAATAAAGCGCCCTGATAGGCAGGCAACAGGTGACCTCGCAATATACCCTGGCCGAACTCTCCCAGTATCTGGGGGTTGAATTGGTCGGGGATCGCGATCAACTGATAAATTCTCTGGCCTCTCTGGCGAACGCCGGGCCGGAACAGTTGAGCTTTGTCGCCAATCCCGCCTACCGTAAATATCTGGCAGATACCTCTGCCGCCGCGGTAATTTTGCCTCCTGAGTTGGCGAACAATTTTGCCGGCAATAAACTGCTGATGAGCAATCCCTACCTCGGCTATGCGCGGCTAACGGAATTGTTTGACCTCAGCCCTCCGTTTGCGGAGCCTGGTATCCATCCCACCGCGGTCATTGGACCTGATTGTCAGCTGGCAGAAGATGTGAGCATTGGCCCTCATGTGGTCTTAGGACGGGGGGTTAGCCTCGCCTCAGGAGTGACCCTAGGGCCGGGGACCAGTATAGGCGCTGATTCTACTATTGGTGCTAACAGCCGGTTAGCGGCTCAGGTCAGCGTTTATCACGGCGTTAGCATAGGGGCGAATTGTCTTATTCACAGCGGCGCCGTTATCGGTGCCGATGGCTTTGGTTTTGCGCCTGATCGTGGGCGTTGGCAGAAGATCCATCAGTTGGGCGGCGTGATTATCGGTTCGGCCGTGGAGATCGGGGCCTGCACCACTATCGACAGAGGTGCACTCGACAATACCCTGATCGAAGATGGGGTAAAAATCGATAACCAGGTCCAAATCGCGCATAATGTCCGAATTGGCAAAAATACCGCCATTGCGGCGCAGGCAGCTATTGCCGGGAGCGTCTGGGTGGGCGAAAATTGCACCATTGCCGGCTGCGTCGGTATTACCGGGCACGTGAAGATTGCGGATCGGGTGCATATTACCGCCATGAGCATGGTGAGCGGCTCTATTAAAGAGTCAGGCTCCTACTCATCGGGCACCCCGCTCAGCACAACGGTGGAATGGCGTAAAAACGCTGTGCGCTTCAAACAGTTGAACGCTTTTGCAGCTCGCCTCAAGCAACTCGAAAAAGATAAAGATTGAAGATCATTACAGCAAGCTGCGTTTTGAGTAGCTACAGATGAATGCCCCCGGAGTCGCCGATTATGATGGACGTTAAAGAAATACGTGAATATTTACCCCATAGATACCCTTTTTTGCTGATTGACCGGGTTACCGAGCTGGTAGAAGGCGAATCTATTGTGGCCTACAAAAACATCACCATTAATGAGGAGGTGTTTAACGGTCATTTTCCTCAAAGTCCAGTATTTCCCGGGGTAATGATTTTGGAAGCCATGGCGCAAGCTTCAGGCGTTTTGGGTTTTAAAACCATGAACAAGAAGCCAGAAGACGGCTCTATTTATCTTTTTGCGGGTGTCGACGACGTGCGTTTTAAACGCCAAGTGGTGCCCGGTGATCGTTTGCAGCTGGAATCCCGCGTGGTTTCGGTAAAGCGAGGCATCTGGAAATTCGAGTGTCGCGCCACCGTCGATGGCGCTCTCGCAGCTTCCGCCAGCATTCTTTGCGCCGACCGAAAAGTGTAATTGGTGCGCACTTCCCGGCCCCCGGCTCGGCAGTGAGTGCGGCGGGGGCTCGAGCCAGTCCTAGCCCCGGCTCGGGTCGATTTACCAAATTTTCGATCAATCAGAGATTGCGAGACTAGCCTTGATAGACGCCAACGCCATAGTTGATCCTTCCGCGCGCCTGGCTTCGGATGTGAAAGTTGGACCTTGGACGGTGATTGGTCCCGATGTGGAAATCGGGGCGGGCACCATAATTGCCTCCCATGTGGTGATCAAAGGTCCAACCCGGATAGGGCAGCACAATCGCATTTACCAATTCTCCAGTGTCGGAGAAGATACCCCAGACCTCAAATACCGGGGTGAGCCGACTCGCTTAGTCATTGGCGATCACAACGTTATCCGCGAAGGCGTCACCATTCATCGCGGCACAGTGCAGGATCGCAGCGAAACCACAATTGGCAACCACAACCTGCTGATGGCTTACGTTCATGTCGGCCACGACAGTGTCCTGGGCGATCATTGTATTTTGGTTAACAACACCGCTTTGGCGGGCCATGTCCATATTGGCGATTGGGCGATTCTCAGTGGCTTTACGCTGGTGCATCAGTATTGTGCCATTGGCGCCCACAGCTTTACCGGTATGGGCACCGCCGTGGGCAAAGATATACCGGCCTACGTTATGGTCAATGGCAATCCGGCGGCCGCCAAGAGTATTAACGCCGAAGGCATGCGCAGACGCGGCTTTGACAAGGAAACCATTGCTCAGATTCAGAAAGCCTACAAAATAATCTATCGCCGCGGCCTTACCCTGGACGAAGCTCTGGGCGAACTGGAGCCAATGTTGCCCAATTGCGCGGCATTGGGACCGCTGATTGAGTCGCTGAAGAATTCGACCCGGGGCATTGTGCGCTGATGTCCGAGCGAATGCGCATCGGCATAGTGGCGGGCGAGGCGTCCGGCGATATTTTAGGGGCTGGTTTAATGACCGCTCTGCGCCAGCGCTATCCGGATGCGGAATTCCAGGGCATTGGCGGCCCGCGCATGCTGGCTCAGGGTTTTCATTCCTTTTTCCCGCTCGATCGGCTAGCCGTTATGGGTTTGGTCGAACCGCTCAAACGGCTGCCGGAATTGCTCAAGATTCGCCGTTTTTTGCGCGAGCATTTTACCGAAAACTCCCCAGCGGTTTTTATCGGCATCGACTCGCCCGATTTTAATTTGACTTTGGAAGGCCATCTGAAAGAGGCGGGCATACCGACGGTGCACTACGTCAGCCCCTCAGTCTGGGCCTGGCGTCAGGGCAGGGTGCACAAGATCGCCCGAAGCGTTGACTTAATGCTCACTTTGCTGCCCTTTGAAGCCGAGTTCTATCGCGAGCATAAAGTGCCTGTGACGTTTGTCGGGCATCACCTGGCGGATGAACTGCCCCTTGAAGTAGATGTCGATGGGGCCCGGCGTGCCCTGGCGATAGCGCCAGAAGCCCGTCTGGTGGCGCTGTTGCCGGGCAGTCGCAGCAACGAAGTGGAAAAGCTGGGCCCGGTGTTTATGCAGGCGGCCCGGGAGTGCTTGAAACGCGACCCGGCTCTGCAGTTTATTATTCCGGCGGCCAGTCCCGACCGCTATCGCCAACTGCACCATCAGCTGGCGGCCTTTGCCGACCTGCCCATCCAGCTGATTCAAGGCCAGTCGCAAACCGCCATGGCGGCGGCGGACGTGGTGCTCATGGCATCGGGCACCACAGCCCTTGAAGGCTTGCTGTTGAAAAAGCCCATGGTGGTAGGCTACAAAGTGGCAAATCTGTCTTATTGGATTTTGAAAATGATGGTCAAAACCGAGCATCTTTCGTTGCCCAACTTGATTGCCGGCCGGGCTTTGGTACCCGAATTTATTCAACACAGCGCCACGCCTGAAGCTTTGAGCGAGGCGGTCATGTATTATTTTGAACACCCGGAAGAAGCCGGCGCCTTGCGAAAAACATTTGCCGAAATGCACCGTGAATTGCGCGGTGATGCCAGTGCCGCGGCTGCTGCGGCCATAGCTAAACTTCTGGAGCGAGCCTGATGTTCAAAGGTTTTGCCAATCCTTACCACCCCAGTTACCAGGGGGCTTTGCTCGCCGGCGTCGACGAAGTCGGGCGCGGTCCTCTGGCGGGCGATGTGGTAGCCGCTGCGGTTATTCTGGACGCAAAAAGGCCTATACGAGGCCTGAAAGATTCCAAACAACTGACTGAAGCACGCCGGGAGCAGCTGTTCGATGAAATTTGCGGCCGGGCGAAAAGCTGGTGTATTGCTCGCGCTTCGGTGGCGGAGATTGACCGCATCAACATACTCCAGGCCAGTCTGCTGGCCATGACCCGCGCGGTTGAAGGCCTGGATTGCGCCCCCGAGCACGTTTTGGTGGATGGCAATCACTTGCCTCGCTGGACCTATACCGCCGAGGCGGTTATTCAGGGCGACAGCCGTCACCCGGCAATCAGCGCTGCCTCCATTCTCGCCAAGGTGACGCGCGATAGGGAAATGGTGCTGCTGGATCGCCAGTATCCCGGCTACGGTTTTGCGGCTCACAAAGGCTATCCGACGCATGCCCATTTGGCTGCACTTCAATCACTGGGTGTCACACCGATCCACCGAACCTCCTATGGCCCGGTCAAACAGCGGCTGGCCCAGATTGAACTCTTTTGAAGGGCTTTATGGCTAGTAACTTCGTACACCTTCGCCTGCACACCGAATATTCGCTTGCCGACAGCCTGGTGCGTATCAAACCGCTGGTGAAAAAGGTGGCCGAACTGGGCATGCCCGCCTGCGCGATCACCGACCAGTGCAATTTCTACGGCCTGATCAAGTTTTACAAAGCCGCTCAGGGCACCGGCCTCAAGCCCATTGCCGGCAGCGATTTTCTGCTCGCCAACGCCGATGCGGAAGGCAAACCCAGTCTGATTACCCTGCTCGCCATGAACAACATCGGCTACAAGAACATCATCGCGCTGATTTCACGCGCCTGGCGCGAAGGTCAGCAGCAGGGCCTGGCCTATCTGCAGCGCGACTGGATTGGCCCCTACAGTGAAGGGGTGATTGCGCTTTCCGGGGGCAAATTCGGCGATGTCGGCATGTCGCTGATGGCCGGTCGCCAGGGTCAGGCCAGGGAGCTGCTCGAGGGCTGGATGGCGGACTTTCCCCAGCGGTTCTATCTCGAGCTTCAGCGCACCGGTCGGGAGAACGACGAGCACTATCTGCACGCTGCGGTCGATTTGGCCGATCAGGCTCAGTGCCCGGTCGTGGCCACCAACGACGTACGCTTTTTGGATCAGGACGAGTTCGAGGCCCATGAGGCCCGGGTCTGCATCAGTGAGGGCCGCGCTCTGGACGACCCTCGCCGCGAGCGGCGCTACAGCGAGCAACAGTACCTGCGCAGCCCCGAAGAAATGCAGCAGCTGTTCAGCGATATCCCCGAAGCGCTGCAGAATTCGGTGGAAATTGCCAAACGCTGCAACCTGGATATTCAGCTGGGTACCTATTTTCTGCCCGAGTACCCGATTCCCGAAGGTCTGACCGAAAACCAGTTCTTCGAGAAAATCTCTTTCGACGGTCTCGATGAGCGCCTCGAGCGCATTCTTGATCCCAAGGCTGAAGACTACGGCGAGCGGCGCCAGGAATATGAAAAGCGGCTGCGGTTTGAGCTGGACATCATCATTCAGATGGGCTTTCCCGGCTACTTCCTAATCGTGATGGACTTTATCAAGTGGGCCAAGGAGCAGCAAATTCCGGTAGGGCCAGGGCGCGGTTCCGGCGCCGGCTCGCTGGTGGCCTATGCACTGAAAATCACCGATCTGGACCCGCTGCAGTACGACCTGCTGTTCGAACGCTTCCTGAACCCCGAGCGGGTTTCCATGCC
>CAZKCY010000055.1:0-5248 GCA_964551155.1 uncultured Marinimicrobium sp.
GCGAGGCACTATGTATGTAGAAGATGGCGAACTTTACACTGCCGCTGGCGAGCGATTCGTGATGCGTGGCTTCAACGAAATGTTCGTCTGGTCCGACGATCCAACTGGCGAAAAGTATCTGCCGGAAATGACCAAGTCCGGCGCCAATAGCGTGCGTTTGGTTTGGGATCATAAAGCTAACGACATGCCGGGGCTGCGAACCCTGATTGAAAACTCTATCGAACAAAAAATGGTGGCAATTCCCGAGTGTCACAGCGCCACCGGTAAATGGGGCGACGCATTGCAGAAGTGTGTCGACTTCTGGAATCACCCCGAGCTAATAAAGGCTGTTGAGGATTACAAACAATGGACCATAGTAAACATCGCCAATGAAGCCGGCGATCACAGCATTACCGACGAGCAGTTTTTGGAGGTTTATAAAAACGCCATCACATCCCTGCGGGAATGGGGCTATACCATTCCGATCATGATCGATGCCGCCGGCTGGGGCCAGAACGTCGATCAACTGTTGCGTGTGGCGCCGGCGCTACAGGAACATGATCCGCTAAAAAACCTCATCTTCTCCACTCACTCCTACTGGGCGCCGGAAAAATCGATAGCGAACTATCATAAGGTTGCCAAAGCCTCGAAAGAGCCGGGCGTGGCCATGATTATTGGCGAAGGTCCCTCGGTGACCCGAGTGGGTCAATGTGACGATCCCAAACCGCTGCCCTACGAAGAAGGCATGCGCATACTCGAAGAGCACAACACCGGTTGGTTGAATTGGTCTTGGGGCGGGATGAAAAACGGCGACTGCGACGACTACCGTTACTTCGACATCACCAAAAATGGCCAGTTCGGCCACTGGTGGCATACCCCCGGCGCCGACATAGTCGCGCTCAGCCCCTATAGCGTAATGCACACCTCCGAGCGTCCCGAGTCATTTTTTCCTGACGGCGTGGTTCCGGTGTCCGGTGTCTATTTGCATGTCGAACGACTTGAGTTGACGGTGGGGCAGCAGACCGAGTTCCAGGTTATTGTCGCGCCTGCGAATGCCGCGAACAAAAGTTACTCGCTTGAGCTTGCTGGCGATATTGACAGTTTCGAGTTAAACAAAAGCAATGGCACTTTGAAAGCGGTCGCGCCGGGTGAAGTCGCGCTGCGCGCCGTTACCGAAGATGGAAAGCTTGTTTGGTCTCAAAGCTTGGTGGCCAGCTTGTAAATTCGGCTTCGCGGCTCATTGATCGCCTCGCAAACGTTTTTCCAAGAGCCTGCTAGACTAGAGGAACGACTTTTCGTTGAGGAGCAATTGCAATGACCGATTCTCGTGCGCTATTGCTGGTTTTGATGGCACTGTTGGCAGCATGCCAGACCACTCAGTCCCCCCTGTCGGCTCAGGCGCCAGAGCTGCCGCTGACGGGTCGAGACGGCGATTCACAGAATTTTTTAACTGGCCCCGAGTGGCAAGTTCAAACAATTGATGGTGAGACGGTCATCGATGAGTCGCGGATTACTCTGCATTTTACTGATGATGGCAAAGTGCATGGCCGGACAGGATGCAATCTTTACAATGGCGGCTACCAAATGACCGGCGAGGGTTTAACTATAGACGCACTTAGCCAGACTCGGATGGCTTGCGCACCCTCAGTGATGAAGCAGGAACAAGCCGTTCTGGATATTCTAAGGTCGACGCGCCGCTTTCAAATCGACGCTTCAGGCGCTTTGGTTCTCGAAGGAACTGACAATCAAACCTTGAAAGCTCGGCGGCCGTAATGGTTCGGCAAGCCGGCATAGATTGGACTGCGCTTAAGCTTTCATAAAACCCAAATCTATCTCATTGAAGTTGTGCAGGTTTGGAAACACCGAGCCGAAATCGGCGCTGGGTAATCCAAACCAGCTGGCGAGGTTGGCAGCGTATTGATCGATGCTGGTGGAGAGAATGATTCGATATTGGGTTCCGGCTTCGGGGTCGGCACCGGAGGATGGTTCGGCATGCTGAACCAGAGTCACCGCCGCAAGCGTTCAATAGCAAAGCTGCAGCCAATACTAGCATGCTGCGAGCAAGACCCTTGGAGAGATGATTCACTTATGCGGAAGCTCCAGCTTCAGAATTCTACGCGAATGACTCTCCAGTAGCTGTTGCGCCCATCGGAAACGCGGAATGCTGTTGAATAGCTCTTCGAGACTGCCGTCGCTTTCTGCCAGCTCAAGCCCGCTCTGAATGCGTTTGGCGAGCTTAATGTTATCTTTGGCAACAAAAAAATAGGTGGAGCTGGGGTAGTACAGCATCAGGCTATTCTCGACCACTAGATCCAGCTCCGGGTGACGGAGGGCTTCGGTGGTAATCTGGTAGAGGCCGCGCGGAAAATAGTCGAAACGATTGGCAGCCAGCATTTTAAACAGTACCGGATACCGGGAAACCGCAACCAAGGGCAGCTGATTGGCGCGCATAATATTTGCATCGGCCCACTGTTCACTGGTGCCGCCCTTAAACTGCCGCAGGTCTTCCAGAGTTTCCACTTTCGAGAAGCGTTCTTGATCTTCGCTTCGGATCAAAAGCAGGTGATATTCGTTAATAGAGCCCAGCAAAGGCTTTTTAATCGCAAGAAAGTTTGCTTCCGCCTCTGGGGAGGAAGTAAACCAGGCCAGATCGACAAGGCCTTGGTCTATGGCGGCTCTAAGCCGGCTGTCCACAAGATAAGCTTCGGGCTGTTCCAGTCGGTAGGGGCCGTGGCTGACAACTGTTTTGTCGAGCGCCAGCTGCAACAGGCGGACAAAATAGTAATTGTTGCTGGTGGGGTCTTCGGCGCTGTAAATCGGAGCCACAATGACTTCCGGCTCGGGTGACTCTTCCCCCCAGCAATGCGTAAAAATACTGCTCAAAAACAGCGCCGCAAGCAGCCGAATCATAACAAGACTTAACCTATGGGTAATTATTATTAGTTTGTTATAGAGGAATTTGGCGACGGATGAAAGCTTTATTGGATCTTGGAAGAATTCATTCTAGAGTCTGCGGAATTGAGTAGATTGAGTTCTAAAGTAGTGAACTTTAAGGCAATGGCAAAGTTATGCTCACCCTTAGGCCGCCTTGCCTGCGGTTTGAGAGTGCCATCTGGCCGTCGTGCGCTTCGATGATTTCCCGGCAAAGAGGCAGGCCTACGCCACTGCCGCCGGGTTTGGTGGAATAAAAAGGCAGCAGCGCGTTTTGCAGTACCTCGGAAGACATGCCAGTGCCGCGATCGGTAATCTCGATGAAGCTCGCCTTGCCGTTCTGGCGAATCTGCAAATTGATTTGATCGGGGGAGGACCCGGATTCGGCGGCGTTTTTAAGCAGGTTCAGTAATACCTGGTGAATTTGCCCGGCATCGAAATGGCCTGGTTCTGTAGGTAGCTCTTCCAGCAGTATAAAAGGGTATCCCCGGGTTAAACCCTGGTAAAACTTGTGCCAGTCCACCGCAGTTTTGTTGGGGCCCGGCAGCTTGGCAATATCAGCGTATCTTCCGACAAAGTTCTTCAGATGCTCAGCGCGTTCGGCAAGGGTGTCGAATACATCCGGAAGCTCGGCTTGTTGCTCTTGCTCGAGCATCAGCTTGCCCGAGTGCGCCAGCGAGGAGATGGGGGCAAGCGAATTGTTGAGCTCATGGCTGATTACCCGTATGACTTTCTTCCAGGTGGCGGCTTCCTGACGGTTCATCTCCCGGGTCATTTCCTTGATCAAAATCAGGGTGTGGTCTTGGGCATTGAGCACAAAGTGGCCGCAGGATAAATGGTGCAGCGCCTCGCTTTGATCGTCGAGTCGGAAGATGCCGCTTTGCTCCGCCTCTATGGCGTTCAATAAAAGCGGTGACTCGCTGAGCAGTTCTTGAATAGATAAACCCGTTACTGCTTTGCCTTGATTCAATAAATGTTCCGCTACCCGGTTGGAGTAGATGATGCGCCGGCTTTGGTCGGTAATCAGAACGCACATTGAGGAGTTTTCGATTACCGTATCGAGCAGCAGCTCGCGCTGGAAAATGCTCTGCCGTTCTTTGCGCAGTGAGTCAACCAGCGAATTGTAATTTTGGAGAATGCCGTCCAGTTCTCTAAGGCTACTGGGCGCGAGAGTGATACTGAAGTCGTTGTCTTTTAAATTGATCATGCCTTGGTCAATAGCGCTCAAGCCGCGCTTCAAATGTCGGCTCACCGCTATGGTTAGAACCAATGAAGCGCCCAGCCCGAAAATCAAGCTGAGTATGAAAGCAAGCCAGGCTTGCTCCAGCATTAGAAGTAAGAGGTAGGCGCTCGCCGAAGCCATAACCACGGCACCGGCCATTGCTAAAAGCAACCGAGCTTCCAATGAGGGTGATCGGCTTCTAGAAAGTTTGAATGTCATACTGCTCCATGCGCCGATAGAGGGCTTGGCGCGACAAGCCGAGCTGTCGGGCGGCCCGCGCGACTACGCCCTGATTATCGCGCAGCGCTTCTTCAATCATCGCCCGACTGGGTTCCACCACAATTCGATTGGGCGCGGCGTCGCTCTCGACGAAGGCTATCCCGAAATCTTCCAATGAAACGACCTTGCCATCGCTCAATATGGCGGCGCGCCGGCAGGCATTTTCCAGTTCGCGAATGTTGCCCGGCCAAGACCAGGATTGCAGGGCCTTGACCGTGCTACTGTCCAGCTGGGCCCGGCTCCCGAGAAAGTGTCGTATCAGCGGCAGTATATCCTCGGGCCGGTCAGCGAGTGAGGGTAATTTGAGCTCGAAGACATTGAGTCGGTAGTACAAGTCCTCTCGAAAGTGGCCCTCGGCGATGGCCTGGGGCAAGTGGGTGTTGGTGGCACTGATCACCCGGACATCGCAGCGTCGAGTTTCGCTGGAGCCCAGGCGTTCGAACTCGCCCGATTGCAACACCCGCAGCAATTTTGCCTGGCCACTGGCGGAAAGGTTGCCCAGCTCATCCAGAAACAAAGTGCCTCCATGGGCCGCTTCGAACCGACCAATCCGGGTTTTGGTGCTACCGGTATAGGCGCCGGCCTCGGCGCCAAAAAGTTCGGCTTCCATCAAATCATTGGGCAGGGCGCCGGCGTTGACACAAATAAAGGGCTGGTCACGGCGTTCGGAATTGCGCTGGATTATTTGCGCGATTTTCTCTTTGCCGGCGCCATTGGGTCCGGTAATCAGCACTGGCACCTGGGTTCGGGCAATCTTGACAGCCATGCTTGCCAATTGGTGCATAACCTCACTTTGGTAAACCAGACCACACAGGTCCGCTGCCGCGCTCAGCTCAT